>NZ_NVQC01000040.1 GCF_003044035.1 Candidatus Methylomirabilis limnetica | reverse complement strand
CGGCGCTCTTCCAGTTGTTCAAGTGGTGTTGTCATAAGGCCTCCTTATCTGATTGCTCAATTAACAATCAGATGATAGGCCAAAAAAAGGGAAAAGTCAATATTACCCATAAATTTGTCTTACACCCGCCTTCAGCAGTCAGCAAGAGAAGCTGAACGCTGACGGCTGAGTGCTAATAGCTGCTCGTTCAACACAGATTGACGGGATCGACATCGACCTCGATGCCCACTTGTTCTGACGGCGGGAGCAGCGCAATCGTCTCCTTGACCCAGTGATGCAGTGTACTCGGGTCAGGACCTTTGGCGAGGATCTGCCAGCGATAGCGTCCTTTCAGCCGGTAAAGCGGCGCCGGAGCCGGTCCCTCGATAGTAAGGGACGAAACGGCCCGTTCCAGGAGAAGGCTGGTGAGCCGTTCGGCTTTCTCTTGCGCGTGGCCCTCTTTTGAAGAGGTGACCAGGAGCAGGACGAGGAAGCCGAAGGGAGGAAGGCCGCGCTTCTCTCTGAGTGGCTGCTCGATTCGGTACAGTGCTTCATAATCGTGATTGCGGGCTGCGAGGATACTATAGTGATCCGGGTTGTAGGTCTGAACCAGCACCTGACCAGGCCGGTCGCCACGGCCGGCCCGTCCGGCCACCTGTGTGAGCAGGGCATAGGTTCGTTCCCCGGCCCTGAAATCGGGGAGCACCATCGAGGCATCGGCAGAGAGGACCCCGACCAAGGTAATCCCGGGGAAGTCGTGCCCCTTCCCAACCATCTGCGTTCCGATCAGGACCTGCGTCTGTCCCTGCTCAACGGCCTTTAGTATCTGCTGGTGCGCCCGCCGTCGCCGCGTGGTGTCACGATCCATCCTGGTCATGGTCGCGTCCGGCGCAAGGAGCCGAGCAGCGGCCTCTACCTGCTGCGTCCCATACCCTAGGAATCCGAACGCGAACCCACCGCACTTGGGACAGCGGGCGGGCGGGCGTTCTCGATGATCGCAGTAATGGCAGCGCATCCTGGCGTCCACCGCATGGTAGATGAGCGGTAGGCTGCAATGTGGGCAGTGCAAGGCGAAACCGCAGTCACGGCAGAGCAGTACTCTGGCGTAACCCCGTCGATTCAAGAACAGCAAGACCTGCTCCCCTTTAGCCAGCGTCTCCTTGATCGCGTCCGCCAGCCGTCGGGAGAAGATGAGCGGAGCGCCTCGCACCTCGCACTTCGCACGTTCTTCGCGCATATCTATCAGTGTCATCGAGGGCAGTGTCCTGGCTTCAACCCGCTCTGGAAGCAGGAATAGTCGGTAGGCCCCTTCCTTGGCACGATGGATACTTTCAAAGGCTGGGGTCGCGGAACCAAGGAGGACTGCAATCCCAAGCATCTGCCCTCTGGCCAGGGCTACATCCCTCGCGTGGTAGCGCGGCTCATCTTGCTGCTTATAAGAGTCGTCGTGCTCTTCATCGACCACGATGAGGCTAAGGCGAGAGAGAGGGGCGAAGACCGCGGACCGCGTACCCACGACGATATCGGCCATCCCGCGCTTGATGCGGTACCACTGATCCAGCCGCTCGCCAGGCGAGAGGCCGCTGTGCAGTAGTGCGACCCGGTCCCCGAAGCGGGAGCGGAATCGATCGGCAGTAACAGGGGTCAAGGCGATTTCCGGAACGAGTACGAGCGCCTGCCTTCCCTGTCGTACCACCTCGCCGATCACTCGAAGATAGACCTCGGTTTTCCCGCTCCCCGTTGCGCCATGGAGCAGTGCCGGGAAAAATGTGCGAGAGGGTAGTCCCGCCAGGAGCCCATCAATCGCTGTTTGTTGGGCTGAGTTGGGCTCAGGCCAGGAGCCCGTGGCAACAACGGGCTCTTCCCAGGGAGACCGCTCAACCACCTCCGTAACTCGACGGATGAAGCCTTTGGCGATGAGGCCGCGAACCCCGGAGGCGCCAGCGAGGACTGTGGCCTCTACAGACGTGAGTGTTGATCCTGATTGCAGCAGGCGATCGAGTAACGAGGCCTGTCGCGGCGCCCGTCGTCGGAGAGCGGCCAACTCGGCCTCCGCAGAGGCGCGGTCGACGGCCAGGCCGAGCAAGGACCGATAGGCAGGCCGAACCAATGGCAGGCATTCGCGGTATTCCACCCTCGCCAGGTTCTGTCTGACAAGCATGCGGATGAGACGATCGACCTCCTCGTCCGGCCACCGCTGTTTGAGGGATGAAAGCAGCATCCGGCGTTGCACTTGCAGAGCGGCAAGCATCTGCTGCTGGAGGGGGCCAAGCTTGCCGGCCTCTTGGGTGAGGCGCTCCCCGCTTAACGTATGTGGGAAAAGGTCCGGAGACTCGATGAGCTCGACAGTCCGAGCCGTCCTACGATCGATCCCAGGGGGCAGAGCTGCCCGAATAACCAGCCCCCACGACGTCAGATAGTAGTCCGCTATAAGGCGTGTGAGCTCCAGCATGTGGTGATCTAGCAGCGGCTCGGGGTCCAGGATCGCGTCAATCGGCTTGAGTTCTGATGCCTGATGCCTGACGGCTGACGGCTGATCGCTGAACGTGTGGAGACCGACAATATACCCGGTCACCAGGCGAGGGCCAAGCGGCACGAGGGCTCGCTTGCCGACCTCAACCTGTTTCTGTAAATCGGACGGGATGGTATACGTCAGGACCCTTCGTGGGGGAACCGGCAGGGCGATTTCAACGAGAAGATGGTCAGGTTCGGTGGCCATATCCCGACTATAGCCGAGGCGGCCCTCCCCTGTAAAGGATCGTGGCGAAGATGAACGTCGCCTAGAAAAGACTTCTTGATCGAAGACCGACTATGGTCATTCCGTTGATGGTTGATACTCTGCGGCTTGCCGCGAGTTCGTCATACCGGCGGAAGCCGGTATCCAGAGGGCCAGACTGGATTCCGTGTCAAGCACGGAATGACGGGTCATGACAGAAGACGATACCCCGCAGCTTGCTGCGGGGTATCTCATTGAACTCAAGCTAGTCCGTCCAGGCTACCTACCCCGTCCTTTGGACCGGCAGGATCCGGCTCAGGTCCTCCGCTAAATCGCCACAGGCTACTCTGACAATCCCAGGATTGATGTCAAAGACTTTCGGGGATGATCCGGCTCACTCATTGCCTATCTGAGGTGCGCTGACCAGCACTTTGTGCCGTATATTCTTCTTCATTTTTGGCGACGCAGAGCCTATACCGGCCGTCTCCTTGATTGTTGCTGTGATGGACCGCGGCGGTCGTGCGGAGACAAGACCAAAGAAGTAGGTGCTATCGCCCTCGCTATCGAGGCGCCCGGCGCAGACGGGAGAGTCGAAGCGAAACGTGAGCATGTTGTGGTATCGCTCAAAGGAATCGAGGCCTATCTTTCCAGGACCGCCGCTCGTGACGACATAGGCCAGATCTCCAGTCTTCCCATCGCCATTATAATCCAGGGTGTCGATGATGGGACCGAACTCAAGCGCTATAGAAAGCTGACAGGGCATGTACTTGACCTTACCGAAATCCTCGACATCAACCATGGTCTCAACGGCCTTCGAGAGGTCAATCCGGTACTCGTACCCATACAGACCGCTCGCCGGCGTACCTGACTTGCCCACGAAGGTGCGAGTCTGGAGGAAACTCGTTCCCCCAGCCGCCACCGGGATAGGAGTGGTGCCACTGTCGGTAAAGGTCACCGTACAGGATGGATCAAAGAGGCAGTAAATGGTTGAAGCGCTTGTATTAACGGCTTTGAGGCGGAGCTCGCTCCTGCTCCGGCATCCCGCAGCAAGGACCACACTCAGCACCACACAGATCAAGGCAGTCACCCTTCCGGTCATCCTTTTACTCCCCCTTTCCCTCATAGTCACGCCTGGGTGTCACGTATTCATCTGTTTCTTTGCGATCGGCTTACAGGCGCTCAGTGGTTTCTCAAGTCCGAGCTGAAAAGATGAGCATGTTGCCCACTGCCTTTCGTTACCCGCGCAACACGTTCGCCTTCCTCTACTCTCCCGCCTTCTTTTCAAAGAGGAGACGTGTCAGGATCCACCTACTTCACTTTCTGGCTCCATTATAGCAACTTGATGGCTCCTTACCCTATGTTTTCTTCCCCACCAGCTTCAGGAACTCACTGTTGTCGAGGGGCCGTTCCCGAGGCGTAAAATAGTCCTTTGGGAACCAGATAAGCTTGAGGGCTATGCTTTTTAGTTCCCCCTCAGTGTGGACGCTGGAGAGGGCGAGCGCGATTCGGTTGCCATCAGGGAAGAGGGTATTGTCGGTAAGGGGGAAGTCAAAGTGGGTGAGGGTGAACGCCACGCTTGAGTCCAGCGACCCCCCTTTCGTGCTGATGGCGACGAGCTGCAACTTCAATCGATGATTGGCCCAGTCGGCTTCGTCTACGACAACGGTCAATCGGTGTTTCCCGTCGGGTGAGGTTAAGTCGCCAATCGGCTCTTGCAGTTTCGCCACCACCTGATACGGCCGTTGCTCATTGGCGACGAGCGAATCAAACACCGCCTTCTGTGAGGGGGTCAGCGGCGTCTCCGTGATGGTCAGCACGTCAACCCTGGCCCCTGCCCCATCAGAGCTATTGCCACTCCCCTCCTTTCTCAGCGAGGCGATCTGCCGATCAATGATCCGATCAGCGACCGATCTCAACGACCTGCGCGCTTCCTGTGCCCCCTCGTTGGCGAGTCGCCTGTCCACCCGGTCGAACAACGGCTTCAACTCGAAATGCTCATGGAAATTGAGGGCGAGCAGCTCCACCAGCAGTCGTTCCCCGTCGGCGGACATACCGTCTCCTCGCCTCGGTCCGGCGATCGGATCGATAAGGCTGCTGAACATGGAAGCCCGGAGCTGACTCTCGGCCTTTTCACGCTCACTGAGTAAGGTAGCGCTGGACATTTGCCCCTGAAATTTGTTCGCATAGTACGCCCCTACCCAAGTCGCGACCGCAACCACAACAGGTACGGACACCTTGGCAATTGCATTGATCCAATCCAGGATGCGCCCTGAATGTGGTTCCCCCGGGGCTGGCTGTGAACTCGACCCTTCTTCCGGGTTACCTGGCATGCTTCGCTCCATCCCTTACTTGAGGTAGATATTTTGCTGAAGCGGTTCTGAATGGCTCTGGATCACTGCGCTCCTGCCATCGCTAAACTCCACTGTATAGTTGCCAGGAGGTAGGAAGATACTATACCCCCCGCGCTCATCCGTCTTCACACGGTCGTTGACGACCTTGCCCGCAGAATCTTTCACGCGGAAAGTCCCCCCCGCTTGAAATTTCCCATTCGTATCATTGACGCGCCCGGATATCAAGCCGGCATCGGCAGGGATCGGCCCAAAGAAGGCCAGGGTTGCCGTGAGTGCGATGCCAGCGCCAGTGAACCTGAGCTTGCGCCACCCCATCTTCAGCATGGACTACCTCCTTGATTGTCTCTCAATCCGCTCACTTTTCGCCTTTCCCTACATGGCGTGAGGCGTAACGCCAAGCTTGCCCTCTAGAAAGACAGATCAACTCTGCCTCCGGTAGTCCAGCCACTACGACGTTGTTGACCGATGCAATCCTTAAAGCTTGAACGCCCCGGTATCCACCCACTCATTTTTCAGGAGTGACCACCAATCCTCGGCTAGTCCTTTCAGTATATAGTCGTAAGGGAGCCAGCCATATCCGTGGTCGCCCCATACTGTTCCCCAGGAGTTTCGGATGAGCAGGGCTCCTACGGTTTCGACGCCTCCCGGGTTCGTGTTCTTAGTCTTCATGGCGTTATCATACCCCACGGCCACGATGGCATGCCCGCCTGACACCTTTTCCCCAAGGGTAGGGCAGGGGATCTTGCCGGTCTTGTCCGCCTGGGAGATCGAGGTATAGACTGTAAACCCGAACATTGACGGCAGCCCCGCCGCCAGATTGGTCTTGATACGGGTGAGCAGGGTCGGTTTGCTGGTGCCGGTCGGATCGAGCCGGTAGTACTGAATCGCCTGAAAGTTCTGGGCAAAGGCATAGCAGAAGGCGCTCGGTTCCTTGTCGAAGTCGGCAATAGCATACGGCCAGTACTCCTCTGGCGGAACGCCGAACAGCACGAGGGCCCCCATCGTACTCCTGAGGAAGGCGCCCGTATCCCCTGTAGAAAGCATCAGGTTCCTGGTCGTCTTATACAGAAAGAGGCGGGAAGCGTCCAGATGATGTCCGAAGGCCCGGCGCTCAAAGTACTCCACCACCCCCACCCCCGCATTGGCCGTGCAGGAGCCCAAGGCACCCTGATCCTCAATAGGGGCGCACCAGGTCCTCAGATCAACAGAGGCCGGCAGCGTCTTTGGGGGTACCGCGGCCCCCACCTTTTTCAGCATTACCTTGACCGAGTCATGCTGGCCAAGCGCCTTGAGTCGTGGAGGTAGCTCATCCAGTTCGATCGTGTGATCCCGAAAGTCCGGGTAGTCCGGCAACCACCCCATGCCTCGCTGCTCATTCATCTCCGTCATGAGCGTGCCTCCTGCGCATTAGCGCTACTAAGTTCTTCTTCCGGAATTGGTTAGCTCCTGCACCGACTCCCTCCAGACCGTCAAGAGGATTCTGGACCTGAGGCGATGTGTTGTGATTTGGTGAGCTTCTCGTATTCTCGCATCAGGAGCTTCATGTCCTCCCACACCGTCTTTTTCTCGTGCGGGTTGCGCAGCAGGTACGCAGGATGGAAGGTGGGTAGAACCGGAATCCCGTGATAGTCGTGAAACCGCCCACGCAGTTTTGAGATCGGCTCCTTGGTGCGCAGGAGCGTCTGGGCCGCAAAGGTGCCCAGCGCGCAAATCAATTTCGGCTGGATGGCCTGAAGCTGTGCGACCAGGAACGGCTCGCACGCGGCGATCTCGTCCGGCTCAGGGTTACGATTGGCCGGGGGTCGGCACTTGATGATGTTACAGATATAGACCTGCTCGCGGGTGAGCTTCATCGCCTCAATGATCCGGGTGAGCAGTTGTCCCGCTCTTCCCACGAACGGCTCGCCCTGTTGGTCTTCGTCCGCCCCGGGCGCCTCCCCCACGAAGGTGAGCCATGCCTTCGGGCTCCCGACCCCAAAGACGATATTCTTTCGACCCTGGTGCAGCGTACACCGCGTGCACTCCCCCAGCGCCTCCCGTACCTGGGTGAGTGGCAGTCCCCCGATTAGGGCATTCGGGGGTATGGAGGGTGCAGGCCGCACCCATGAACGTGCCGGCCAAGCAACGTGCAGGCGTTCCACCCCCATTAATTGCTGCCGACGCAGGTGGGCGCGCGCCTGGCCGATTAGTTCCCGGAGTTCGTCCATCTCAGCTCCACCCTCTACCCTCCACCCTCTACCCTGTTTTTCTGCTGCCGGAGGCCCACCACGCGGTCGAGGATGTGACGCGCCACCTGCCGTTTGGGAAGCAGTGGGAGCTCTTCAGCCCCCCCTGCCGGATCGAGTAGGATCACCAGATTGGTGTCGCACGCGAACCCGGCCCCGGCCTGGCTCACGTCGTTCGCCACGATCAGGTCGAGCTGCTTGGCCATCAGCTTATGGTGAGCCCGCCGCACAACCTCGCCGGTCTCGGCCGCGAAGCCGACGACAATCCGTGCGCCCTTCTGAGCACCAATCTCTTTAAGGATGTCCGGAGTAGGCACCAGTTCCAGCGTCAGGGGCGCCTCGCCTTTCGAGAGCTTGGCGTCAGCCGGCTGCGCGACACGATAATCGCTGACCGCGGCTGCTTTGATCACCACCGTAGCCTCGGCCAATCGGTCCAGCACAGCCGTGCGCATCTGCAGGGCGGTCTCGATCTGGATGAGTTCGACCCCCGTAGGCGGGCTCACGTGGGTCGGGCCACTGACCAGGATGGTACGCGCGCCTCGCGCCACCGCTTCCTCTGCCAGGGCGTACCCCATCTTGCCGGAGGCGCGGGTACTGAGGTAGCGTACCGGATCGATCGGCTCACGCGTCGGGCCGGCGGTGATCAGGATCACCTCGCCGCACAGGTCGCGTACGGGACAGAGCGTCTCGGTCACGGCCTGCACGATCTCGCCGATCTCGGACAGACGGCCGGGACCCCACACGCCCGAGGCCAGCTCACCAGTCGCCGGACCCACAAGTCGCACCCCCCAGCCCTGCAATCGCGCCAGATTCTCTTGAACGGCGGGGTGGCGGTACATGGCCGCGTCCATGGCGGGCGCAAGCACAACCGGCCGCGTCCACGCCAGGAAGAGGGTGCTCAGTAGATCGTCGGCCAGCCCCTGAGCGAACTTGGCGATGGTATTGGCGGTGGCAGGCGCGACCAGGAGCAGGTCGGCCTCATGCGCCGTGGCGATGTGCGGCATCGTCGTCTCGTCCTCCAGGGTCACACGGTCGGTCATTACCGCCTGCCGCGAGAGGGTGGCAAACGTCAGGGGGGTCACAAAGCGCTGGGCCGAGGCGGTCATGACGACCCGAACACCGGCCCCCGCCGTGGTGAGCGCCCGCACAAGCTCTACGGCCTTATAGGCGGCGATACTCCCGGTCACGCCCAGCACGATCTGTTTCCCCTGTAGCGTCATTTGCCCGTTGTCCACACCTTCCTCCACCCTCCACCCTATCCTTTACTATACTGCGCTCGATAGCGGTAATAGCTTCCGAGGACCCGCTTCACATACGCTCTCGTCTCTGAGAACGGGATCTCTTCAATGAACTCGTCATCAGTGCGATCCCCCAACCGTCCCAACCAGCGACGCACCTGGTTTGGCCCAGCATTGTATGCGGCTAAGGCCCTGGCCCAGTTGCCCTTGAACTCATCGAGCATCATCGCCAGGTATCGAGTGCCAAGCGCAATATTATTGGCCGGCGTGTCGAGCTTCGTCGGATCCCCAGAGCTGCCTTTCGCATTGGCCATGTAATTGGCGGTTGTGGGGAGCAGTTGCATCAGCCCAACAGCCCCGGAAGACGACACTACCCGTTCGCTAAACGCGCTCTCCTCCCGAATCAGCGCAACAACCAGGTATGGATCAAGGGTATACTGCGCGCTCTGCCCCCGTACCAGATCCCAATATCCGAGCGGGTAGAGGAACTCCCAATATCTCGGCACCGGCCCCGCGGGCCGACTGTGGGCATACAGCGGACGAAGGAGGCGCTTCGCGATCGCCACACTCTTATCGAGATAACCCAAGTCGAGCAACGCGCTACAGGCCTCGTATAAGAGTCCGCGGTCTTCCGCAGACCGCCCTGCGAGGGCCCAGAACTCCTCTGATGCCTCCTCCCGCAGGTTCAGATCCTTGAGCAGTCTGGCTTTGGCCACCTCGGAAGAACAGGGTTGAGGGGATAGGGTACAGGGTACAGGAACGGCTAACCCCTGACCACTGACCCCTGAAGGCTCGCTTGGCGTGGCGAGCGCGAGGGCACGCGCAGACTGTGGCTCCAGCGTCTTCAGGCGCAGACGCGTCTGTTCGACGTAATAGTCCTCGTTCTTGTGGGTACTGAGTAGCCCTCGGTACGCCGCTACAGCCTTCCCCCTCTTTTTCAGACCTTCAAGGACCCGGCCCTGCCAATAGAGAGCTTGCACCTGAAACCGCGAGGCTGACGCACCCCTCGCGTGCAGTCGTTGCAGATCAGCAAGTGCCTCCGTAAGAGCCGACTGTCGATAATGGATCCAGGCCCGAGTCCAGAGGGCGGCGTCGGCGAACTGGCTAGACGGGTGGTCCCTGAGGAGCCTGGTGAGAGCCCGTACAGCCCGTTTCGGTTTGCCATCGTCACTGTACTGGAGCGCCATCAGGTAGAGTGACTCGGCGCTAAAGGGACTATTCGGATAGGCGTCGACCAGGCGGGTCCACGTTGTGATGGCTTTTTCGCTGTCGTTAACTCTGACATGGCTTCGCCCGGTCCAGTACAGCGCTTCCGCCGAATGAAGGGAGTGGTCCTGACCCAGAGGCGACAGGAGGCTGATGGCTCGGCTGTAGTCCCGGCGGTGAAAGTAACTGACGCCGCTCCAGAGCCTTGCGCGAGAGGCAAACCTGTCCCGCGCTCTGTCGAGAGGGGGCGAGCCATCGCTTCCCCGATCGGGGTCGGGGACAGGCAAGAAGGGTGTGAACGCGGTAATTGCCTGGGCGTACTGGCTGCTACGGTACAGACTGAGCGCCCGATCGAACTGCTCATCAAGGGTGAAGGGTGGTACTTCTGCCATTGAGGCCAGGAGTTCGCCGGCTCGAGCCGCCTCCCGGCTCGCCGGCCACTTGAGCCACAGCTCGCGTAGCAGTGCTTCGGCCTCCCGGCGCTTATCCGCCTTGACGGCAATCTCTGCCAGCGCGAGTTGCGCTTCCCGTCGCCTCGCCTCGCCTGAGGCGTGGGCCAGGTAATCCCGGTACGCCTCCTCAGCCTGCGCGAGTTGGTTAGCGTCGGAATAAAGCCGTGCGCGCTCTTGTCGAGCTCGCTCGGTGAGCAGGCTCCCCGGATGCTCGTGAAGCAGGCGCGACAGTACAGCCAGCGCCCGAGAGTTCAGGCCAAGGGTCTGATAGGCTGATGCGGCGTAGTACAGGGCATAATCCCCAAGTACAGGCACCTGCGTTGCGGCCACCTCCAATGCGTCGGCGGCCTCCTGCCACTGCTTCTGTCGGTACAGCACCACGCCCAGGAGGAAGTTGGCCTCGTGGGCTTTGGCGAAGCCATCGCGTTGCCGCAGATCGTCAAGCAGGGGCGCCGCGCCATGGTAATCGTGGGTCCCGATGCGCGTAAGCGCCTCCTGCCACAGAGATGTTGGTGGCGTTTCAGGCGAGGCGGTGGCGTGCAGCGGTGCCAGCAGTAGCATCAGCATCACCGTCATGCCCGCAGGCGTACATCTGCGGCGTCTATTGCGTCCATTGCGGGCGGCGTCTATTGCGTCTATTGTATGCAACATCTATGGCGTATGTGTGGATTTGACGCTATCACGCAATGACGCTGTAGATGTTACGACGCTCTGGCCGGCCAGAGCGGCCAGGCCCGTATCGTACGGGGGCCGTACCACCCCCCGATCGGTTATGATGGCGGTGATGTACCGGTGAGGCGTCATGTCGAAGACGGGATTGTGCGCCCGGACCCCAACCGGCGCAGTCCTGACGCCCGCCCAACTGGTTACCTCCTCGGGATCGCGCTCCTCGATCGGGATCGCCATGCCGTCGCCAAGCGATAGGTCCAGGGTGGACAGGGGGGCCGCGACATAGAACGGAAGCCCGTGTGCCTGCGCCAGGACAGCCAGGGTGTAGGTCCCGATCTTGTTCGCCACGTCGCCATTGCGGGCGATCCGGTCGGCCCCAACGATGACGAGATCGATCTGCCCACGCTGCATCAGGTGGCCGGTCATATTATCGGTGATGAGCGTGACCGCAATGCCATCCTGTTGCAACTCCCAGGCGGTCAGCCGGGCGCCCTGCAGAAACGGTCGCGTCTCGCCGGCCCACACGGACAGCCGGGTGCCGGCCGCGTGCGCCGCGCGGATGACCCCCAGGGCGGTCCCGTAGCCCGCGGTGGCCAAGGCGCCGGCGTTACAGTGGGTGAGCACGGTGGCGCCATCGGGGATGAGTCCTCGGCCATACGCGCCGATCGCCCGGTTGCCCAGGATGTCCTCCTCCCGGATCTGTTGTGCCTCCCGGATGAGGGCCTGGACGATCTCGGCCACCGGGAGGGCCTTGTGTGCGGCCGCACATCGCTGCATCCGCTCGATCCCCCACGCCAGGTTCACGGCAGTGGGGCGGGTCCTGTGCAGCACCTCGCCCTGGCGCAACAACTCCGCGTAGAATGCCTCAAAACACGTCGCACGAATGGTCTGCGCCGCTAATGCCAGGCCCATCGCGCCGGCCACGCCGATCGCCGGAGCCCCGCGGATCTGCATGGTCCGGATCGCGTGTGCGACGGCCGCCACATCGCGACACTCGACATACACCTCTTCCGCCGGCAACCGACGCTGATCCAGAAGCCGGACGGCGCCCTCTGGTGTCCATTCAATGGTCTGAAACATCTCGTCTCTCCGCGTTCATCCGTATGCGGCCATCCCGAAGTGGGCGTGCCGTCCTGCGAGTACACTACCATTGCCGCCGATGCCGCTTCAACTGAAATGTGCAACACGCCCCGTTGCGCGGTACACGCCAGGCTCGGGTGGCACGACACGGGGGGGCTGAAGAAAACTCTTGACAGGATGGTGCAGGCCGAGCGATAGTGGCAAGCGATATAGCCCCGCATCAAGAGCGCGCGTCGTGCTTGGTAGTGCGGTGAGAGATATAATGAGACACCGAAACGCACTGCTTAGCATTCTAAAGGCCTGGCGGTAGACTCTAGAGCATGATTAATGCCTTATCAGAGAGCGCTAACCATGAAAGTCTCGGGGACATCATTCAACAAAAGGAGAAGTACATGGTGAGGAAGGCGATGTTGGCGGTATTAGCCCTGTTGCTATGGATCGTTCCGGCTCAGGCTCAGCAGGCACCTGCGGCACCGGAGCTTCCGCCGCTTCCACCTCTGGCGGCGGGTGAGCTTGAGACGGCTAAGCGCATCTATTTTGATCGGTGCGCGGGCTGTCACGGGGTCTTAAGAAAAGGCGCGACGGGCGCGAACCTTCTGCCTGCGAAAACCCGTGCCTTAACAACTCCTGTTCTGAAGGCGTTCATCGTGAACGGTACGGGAGGCGGCATGCCGGACTGGGGTCGGCAAGGAACTCTCTCGGACGCCGAAAGCGACCTGATGGCCCGCTACATCCAGCACGACCCGCCCGTACCGCCCGAGCTCGGCATGGCGGAGATGAAGAAAAGTTGGAAGCTGACCGTGCCGGTAGACCAGCGACCCACAAAGCCCGAACATAACCGTGACTGGAAGAACTTTTTCGCCGTGACCCTCCGTGATGCCGGCCAGGTGGCGATAATCGACGGCGACACCAAGGAGATCGTCAACATTGTCAAGACCGGCTATGCGGTACATATCTCGCGCAGTTCCTTTTCAGGGCGCTACATGTACACCATCGGCCGCGATGGCCGAGCGACGATGATCGATCTGTGGATGAAAGTTCCGGATAAGATCGCGGAGGTGAAGCCATGCAGCGATGCGCGCTCCATCGACACGAGCAAGTATAAAGGAAAACTCGGTGACTTCACCGACAAGCTCGCTGTCATTGGCTGCTATTGGCCGCCGCAGATCATCGTGTTGGACGGCCAGACGCTGGAACCATTGAAGGTCGTCAGCAGCCGGAGCAACACCTATGATGCCCAGGAGTACCACCCCGAGCCTCGGGTCGCCTCGATTGTGGCGTCGCACTTCAAGCCCGAGTGGGTTATTAACATCAAGGAGACCGGGCTTGTCTGGCTCTTCGATTACTCGGATCTCAAGAACCTCAAAATGACCCAGATCGAAAGCGAGAAGTTTCTGCACGACGGCGGCTGGGACAGCACCAAACGCTACTTCATGGTAGCGGCTAACATGGCGAACAAGATGGTCGTGATCGACGTCGAGAAAGGAAAACTGGAGGCGATCTTCGAAACCGGAATCAAGCCTCATCCGGGGCGTGGCGCCAACTGGATCGATCCGAAATTCGGTCCGGTCAATGGCACACCGCATCTCGGCGAAGGCAAGGTCACTGTCTACGGAACCGATCCGGCCAAGCACAAGGAGTCTGCTTGGAAAAAGGTGAGGGAGCTCAAGACCCTGGGAGGCGGCGGCCTGTTTATCAAGACGCACCCGAAGAGCAAAAATGTCTGGGTAGACCACGCCCTGAACGGTGACCCGGCAATTCAAAAGCAAGTCTGCGTCTTCGAGAAAGCGAACATGGACAAAGATCCGAAGTGCTGGAAGGTTTCGGACAAAGGGCGCGCGGTCCATTTCGAGTTCAACAAGGCCGGGGACGAGGTATGGATAAGCGTGTGGGGGAAGAAAGACGGTAAGAGCGAGATCGTCGTCTATAATGATAAGACGCTTCAAGAAGTAGCGAGGATCGATGATCCGCGCATTGTAACGCCGACAGGCAAGTTTAACGTCTACAATACGGTGCACGATATTTACTAATCTGGGCTGATGCACGGAGAGCAGGACCTACGGGGCGAGCCCTTCAAGGCTCGCCCCGTAGTCTATTACGTGTTATGATGTTTCCTCCGGGGTAACTACTCAGGTGTTTAGACTGAAGGCTGAAGACTGAAGGTTCTAAATTATCTCGCAAGGCACGAATCGAGCCACTCAAGACCTTTTCGGAGTTTTGTATGATCACGCATGGCTTACCCCTAAAAGCCTTCAGCCTATCTACCTGAGTAGTTACCCTCTGGGTTGATCAACGGTGCGGGCTGAGGCTCTGGATCATCGACGATGCTGAGGATCACGGAACTATTGTGCGGGTCGGATCAGGACCCTGAGACACCCTCGAGGCAGAAAGAGGGGTCGTCTTTAACGCCCTCTGCCCAAAATCCGGTGGTCATCTGGAACATGACGCGGCGCTGTAACCTGCATTGCTTGCACTGCTACAGCCAATCGCAGGACCGCGCCTACGCCGATGAGCTGACGACTGATGAAGGAAAGCGGCTGATTGCTGATCTGGGTCGCTATAGGATTCCGGTGGTCGTCCTTTCCGGCGGAGATCCTTTATATCGGGAAGATCTCTACACGCTCGCTGAGTACGCCCAAGATCTGGGGGTGCGTTGCGCGCTGTCAACGAACGGTACATTGATAGACGCCACGGCGGCGAAGAGACTGCGGCTTGCCGGCATTACCTACGTTGGCGTGAGTCTGGATGGAATCGGGCAAGTACACGATCGCTTTCGCGGAATGCAAGGCTCATTTGCTCTGGCACTACAAGGGCTACGCCTCTCTCGCGATGAAGGGATAAAAGTTGGTATTCGGACCGCTCTTTGCCGCCGGATACTCCCCGATCTTCCGGCGATCTTTGACATGGCAGAGAATGAGAAACTGGACCGCCTCTACTTTTCGCACCTGGTCTATGCGGGACGGGGCGCAGGACTCGTCCATGACGATCTTCTGCCTGAGGAAAAGCAAGGCGCGCTCGATTATCTCATGCAAAGGGCTGTGGATTTTCATCGCCGCGGCGTAAAGATCGAAGTGACCACCGGCAATAACGATGCCGATGGCGTCTACGTCTACTTGAAGATGCGACGGTCCGATCCTGTGCGGGCGCAATCGATTCTCCGTCTCCTGAAACGTCAAGGAGGGAATAGTTCCGGCACCTCGCTGGCAAACATCGATAGCCTCGGAAACGTCCATGCTGATCCTTTTTGGAGCCATTACTCCTTCGGCAATGTCCGCGAGAGGAGTTTTGCGGCGATCTGGGAAGATACCGCCGATCCGGTAATGCGTGTGCTTAAAGATCGCAGCCGCGCCCTCAAGGGCCGCTGCGCTCGCTGTCCGCATCTTGAGCTTTGCGGTGGCAATTCAAGGGTAAGAGCGGAGGCAACGACCGGGGACCAGTGGGCTTCCGATCCGGGCTGCTACCTGAGCGACGAGGAGTTGGGGATCTCATCAGATGGAAAGGAGAACGGTCGTGCCGTCACGCTCACCTCGGTCCACTAAGGCCTTTCTCTTTCTCCTTATTCTCGGCTTGCCATTACTATCGAGTTGCTCTCGGCTTGCTATACAATCGAGCGCCAATGACCCGCGTTGGGGCACGGCGTCGTTGGTGGTCGTCGTCGAGCGACTGGCCGGTAGTGTCCTTGTCATCGACTCCTCCCGCCACGAGCTTCTGGGGCGGATTTCCGGGCTCGGAAACCTCACCCATGCGACGGTGAAATTTTCCCCGGATGCACGCTATGCCTACGTCATCGGTCGCGAGGCCCAGGTATCGAAGATTGACCTCTTGACTCTCAAGCTCGTCAAGCAGGTGAACGCAGGGGGATTGTCCGTCGGCGGCGTCATCAGCCAGGATGGCAAGTACGTGGCGCTCAGCAATTACATTCCCGGCGAGGTGCGCATTCTGGATGCCGGCACGCTAGAGCTGGTGAAGACGATCCCGGCACTGCACACGGATGCGAGCGGAAAGGAGGTTCCGTCACGGGTAGCGGGGTTAGTCGACGCGCCAGGGAATCTGCTTGTGTTTTCCCTGATGGACGCCAACAGTGTATGGGTTGTGGATGCGGGGAAAAAAGAGTTTCCGGTCATCCGCAAGTTCACCGATGTTGGGAAGACACCCTACGACGCTCTGATAAGTCCGGACGGGCGCTACTACCTCGCGGGTTTTTTGGACTCGAACTGGATGGGACTCCTCGACACGTGGAAGCTCGAGCGGGTCGCTCCGATCCTTGCCGAGCAAGGTAAAGGTCCCGAGGTTCCGCTGTGGAAGATTCCACACCTCAAAGGCTGGGCTCTTACTGGAAGGCTGGCTTTTCTTCCTGCGCTCAAGCGTGAGGTTGCCTTGGTGTATTCATCGCTCGACTGGACGCCGCTTACGCCCATACCGATCAGCGGCACCGCGCTGTACACCGTAGTGCGGCCTGACGGACGGCAGGTCTGGGTGGACATTATTGGCAAAAACGGGGACCTGATCGATGTCATTGACGTTGACAGCATGAAGGTTGTCAAGACGCTCAATCCCGGGCCAGGGGCCACACACCCGCAGTTCACGCCCAAGGGAGAGGCTGCATACGTCTCTCTCATGGACGGCGGCAAAGTGGTTGTCTACGATACGGCGACCTTTACGGTGTTGAAGGAGTTCCCGGCGGATCATCCCTCCGGGATCTTTTTTACCAATCGGGCACACAAGTTCGGGATGTGAGAGATTACGGTGCCGGTTTTCGGCTAATCTGGACAACAGAGGTCAACTATGAAACTTTCTCGTAGAGAGCTTTTAAAGACCTTGGCGGGAGCAGGTGCGGCAATCGTCTCCGCCTCTGGCGCAATACTCCCTGGATCTGTGGGTCAAGCGGAGGCTGCCGAGGCGGCGGCAGAGTCCTGGGAGAAGAGCCCCTGTCGCTTCTGTGGCGTCGGATGCGGCGTGCTGGTGGGTCTTCGAAAAGGTAAGGTGGTGGCTGTCAAGGGAGATCCGGAGGTTCCCGTCAATCGTGGCCTCCTCTGCATCAAAGGCTATAGTCTTCCCAAGATTCTCTATGGCCGTGACCGCTATAAGGTGCCGCTGCTTCGCCAGGGCAACAAGTTTGTCGAGATCTCTTGGAGCCAGGCGTTGGATATCATGGCCTCCAAGTTTAAGGGGGCTATCCAAGCGCATGGCCCAGAGTCAGTTGCCGCATACTTCTCTGGTCAAACCACGGTCTTTGAAGGCTACGCCATCAATAAACTGATGAAGGCAGGGATTGGCTCTAACAACCTTGAGGGCAATCCGCGCCTCTGCATGGCCTCGGCCGTGGCCGGTTTCTTCTCGACCTTTGGCATGGATGAGCCCATGGGGTGTTACGACGATATTGAACTCACCGATACCTTTTTTATTTGGGGCTCTAACTTTGCTGAGGCGCATCCGATCCTCTACTCGCGGATGATGGAGCGGAAGCACCAGGATGCGAACGTCAAGATCGTCAGCCTGCAAACCTTTCTGAACCGCAGCAGCGATCAGCCCGCAGATATCGTGGCTATTTTCAAGCCCCACTCAGACCTCGCCCTCGCGAATGCCATGGCGCATGTCATCGTGAAAGAAGGGCTCATAAACGAGGCATTTATTCAGAAGCATGTCACCTTCAAAAAGGGGCTGACAGAGATCGGCTATGGCGTAGAGGATAACTTTGAGTATGGCGGCGCTTCTGAAACCAGTTGGAAAACCTACAAACCTTTTACCGACAAGGCTCAACCGATAAGTTTCGAGGAGTACAAAACATTCCTGGAAACCTACACACCGGAATATGCTGAAAAACTTTCCGGCCTCCCGGCAGATACGATTCGTCAGATTGCCCGGCTCTTGGGCGACCCCAAACGGAAGGCCGTGTCCTGTTGGACGATGGGCTTTAACCAACACGTTCGCGGCACCTGGATCAACAACCTTGTATATAACCTTCACCTCCTGACCGGCAAAATCGCCGAGCCCGGCAACAGTCCCTTATCGCTGACCGGGCAGCCTTCAGCATGCGGGACCACGCGAGAAGCAGGTGTACTCTCCCACACGCTTCCTGGCGGTATGTTTGTCGCGAATCCAGAGCATCGGAAAAAAACAGCGCAAATTTGGAATGTCCCGGTTGAGAAGATTTCACCCAGGCCCGGCTATCACACCATGGAGATGTTTCGCGCCCTGGATCGCGGCGATATTAAGGTCATGTGGATCAACACCACCAACCCCTTTCAGACTCTCCCGCATGTGGGTCGCTATCGCAAGGGTGCGCGAAAGGGAGGCGAGCGGTTTATCGTGGTCTCCGAGGTGTATCCCAGCGAAACCGCTCGGCATGCCGATCTCATCCTTCCATCGGCCATGTGGGTCGAAAAGGAGGGGATGTTTGGTAACACCGAGCGACGCACGCAGCACTGGTTTAAGATGGTAGATCCACCCGGCGAAGCGAAGGACGATCTCTGGCAGATCGTCGAACTAGCTAAGCGTCTTGATATGGGACACCTGTTCGCCTACGGCGAGGAGCCCCTGCAAAAAGCACTCTTTGAGGAGTATCGAAAATTCGGCCTGGGGTCTGGAAAAGATCTTGCGCCCTATGATGTATACGCGAAGGTCCGTGGCGGACTGCGCTGGCCGGTTGTCGAGGGAAAAGAAACGCGGTGGCGCTACAGGGAGGGCTTCGACCCGTACGTCAAGAAAGGCGAGGGCGTCCGTTTTTACGGCCAGCCTGATGGTCGCGCCGTGATCTGGGCACGACCCTATGAGCCACCAGCCGAGCAGCCCGATGAGAAATATCCTTTGTGGCTCACGACAGGTCGCGTCCTTGAGCACTGGCATACAGGGACCATTACAAGGAGAGTTCTTGAGCTTCACCGTGCCGCCCCCTTTGCTCCCGTGTGGATCAACGCCGAGGACGCGGGCGCCTTGGGAATCAAGACCGGGGATCCGGTCCGCGTTCAATCGCGTCGCGGAGAGGTCATCGCCAAGGCCCAGGTGAACGGAAGAAACACGGTTCCGAAAGGCGTGGTCTTTGTACCTTTCTTCGACGAAAATGTCCTCATCAATTTGGTGACGCTTGATGCCTACGATCCTATTTCCAAGCAGCCGGACTTTAAGAAATGCGCGGTTCGGATCGAGAAGGCGTAGAGGATGATCATGAAGCCACTCAAAACAATCTTCTTCTGGATTTTCCTCTTTGGTTTACTGACTACTCTGAGTGGGAGCGCATTCTCCGAGCAGGTTGCTCCCCAACAAGGCAGCAAGAGACTGCCTCGCGCCTATGAAGGCGCCCCGCCTTTGATCCCCCACGATGCGGAAGCGAGGAAAGGAATGTGCCTGGCATGCCACGGAATCGGGATGATCGGGGCTCCAATCACTCCACATCCTACGCGTAATGATTTTTGCCTGCAATGTCATATTGGCCAAGACCTGTCAGTGAAGGCGTTCCCGGCCGTTCCGTCTCAGGAAGAGAAGAGACCAGAGTAAAAGGATCCGAAGCAAGTCGAGGGTATTCCCCTGTCATGATCGCCACCCGAGTGCGCAAGTTCGGGTGACAAAAGGTGAGGGATTCCAGTGGTCGGGATAGACACAATTGACGGTAAATTGTTGGACGCTATACAGGCCGGTATCCCACTTGTGGAGCGCCCTTACCGTGCCCTCGGCGAAGGCCTGGGACTGACCGAAGGCGATGTGCTCGGGCGTGTTGCCCGACTCAAAGCCGAAAGCCTCATCCGGAACATCGGCGCCATCTTCGACACGTCGCGCCTTGGCTATCGGTCATCGCTGGTCGGATTCCGATTGCGTGAGGAGCGTATTGACCAGGCTGCCGTCTGGATTAACGCTCATCCGGGCGTAAGCCACAACTACCTGCGTTCGTGCGTATTCTCCAGCGGCTACACGCCTGAGGCGTGTTTTCCGTATAATGTATGGTTTACCCTCGCGGTTGAGTCTGAAAGCCAACTCGGGCTTGAGGGTAGCGTAGCCGTTTTAGCGCGAGATACAGGCGCTGACGCGGTACGGCTTTTTCCGACGCTCAGAGTCTTCAAGATCGGGGTGCGCCTGGATATGGACGCTGAAGGTACAGGTACGCGCAAGGAAAAGGGCAATTTCTTCGCGGGTAACGGCCACGCTACCGGGTATTGCTTAAATCCTACGGAGCGCCAGATCGTACGAGTTCTGCAACATGATCTGGCGCTCGCAGAGGAGCCGTTTCGCGAGGTCGCCCGGCAGTGCGGACTGGAAGTTGAGGCACTGTTGGCCGGCGCCCAAGAACTTTTACGGCGAAACATCATGCGTCGCTTTGCCGCGATCCTCAACCACCGTAAGGCCGGCTATACCGGGAACGTGATGGTGGCGTGGCCTATACCTGAAGAAAAGATAGAGGTCACAGGACATCAAATGGCGCAGTTTCGCGCGGTGAGCCACTGCTATCAGCGCCCTATCTACCCGGAGTGGCCGTTTACGCTCTTTACGATGGTCCATCAGAAGAGCCGCGAAGCCTGTGAGGAGACGGTAGCGGAGATCAGCCGAGAGACGGGTATCGGCGATTACGCGATGCTGTGGACGACGCGAGAATTCAAAAAAGTTCGGCTTAAATATTTCACCGAAGACTATGCGGCATGGGAGGAGAAAGCCGTAGCCCGTTAGCAGTCAGGTCTGCAACAAGCCGTCTCATGGACGGACGCTGCTCCTACCACCTACCAGTTGAGCTCTTCCAATAGATGCTCGTCTAGGCGGGTGCCTGCCACCCATTGCTTCCTTCGACTGAACGAGCTACGCACCCAAGCTCAGGATCACCAGATCTTGCTTAGCGTCCGGGAGAGCCAGCACCTGAAGTGCACTACCCTGGAGGTGTAGTTCCCCACTTATTACTCAGAGCCTAAAATAGCCTACCCCCTTTAGCAAATGGGGAAGTTGCTGGAGATGTTGTGCAAGAGTGCAATCTATTTTATGCTCCCCGTAATAAAGCATATGAGGACAGGCTTAATCGCTCTAACTCTTCGCCACCTCCGTCGTCGTAGTGACCTTACCGGTGAGGGCGCTTCTGGCGATCTCAATCGTGACATTCTCGGCGATCTTGACCTTGACCCGGTCGTTATCACCAAACTTGACTATTGTACCGTACAATCCTCCAGTGCTTATGATTTCATCGCCGGTCTTCAGGTTTTCGAGCATATCCTTTTGCTCTCGCGACTTCTTCTGCTGGGGGCGAATCATTAAGAAATAAAAGACAACGAATATTGCTATCGGAGTGATGAGGGCCCCGAGCATGCCTGAAGGTGGACCTCCCGGTGTTGCATCCTGCGCAAACGCCATTCCCATTTTCTTACCTCCTCTTGGTTTTCTTCTGTTATGCCACGGTTTCGTCGCGATTCAGCGTACCAGCTTCCTCAAGAAACCTTGTCCGGAATGCGGTAAGGCTCCCATCTTCGATAGCTTGGCGGATCTGCTGCATGAGCGTAAGATAGAAATGAAGGTTGTGAAGCGTGTTCAAGCGCAGCCCAAGGATCTCGCCCGCCATAAAGAGGTGCCGGAGATAGGCGCGGGAGAAGTGCCGGCACGTGTAACAATCACAGGCGGGATCGAGCGGCCTCTCGTCTGACGCATGCGCCGCCCCCTTAATATTGATCCGGCCCTGGCTGGTAAACAGGCTTCCGGTCCTGCCGTGCCGGGTGGGCATCACGCAGTCGAACATATCCACCCCCCGCATAACGCTTTCCACGAGATCCTCCGGCGTTCCGACCCCCATCAGGTAGCGAGGCCGATCGACAGGCAAGAGCGGTGTGGTGTGAGCGACGGTCTCGTACATTACCGCTTTCGGCTCACCGACGGCGAGACCGCCTAACGCATAGCCGTCAAAGCCGATCTTCTGCAGGGCTGTTGCGGCCTGTTCCCGAAGCGCCTTGTCGGTCCCGCCCTGTAAGATGCCGAACAACGCCGGTTGCCCATTGAGATGGGCTACCCGGGACCGTTCTGCCCACTTGAGCGTCAGCCCTAGCGACCGCTGAAGGTAGTCAGTGGTAGAGGGATAGGGGGCGCACTCGTCAAGCGGCATGATGATATCCGCCCCAAGAGATTTTTGGACTTCGATGGCGAGCTCCGGCGAGAGAAAGTGAAGTGATCCGTCAAGATGGGACCGAAAGCTCACCCCCTCTTCCGAGATCTGTCGTAATGGAGCCAGACTGTAGACCTGGAACCCCCCACTGTCGGTGAGGATCGAGCCGGACCACGCCATGAAACGATGCAAACCGCCAAGCTCCTCAATAAGTCGATGGCCTGGACGCAGGTAGAGGTGGTAGGTGTTGCACAGGGCCATCTGTACCCCCTCGGTCTCCAGCTCATGGGGCGTGAGCGCCTTGACCGCGCCTCCAGTCCCGCAGGGCATGAATGCAGGGGTCTCCACCGCGCCGTGGGGCGTCCTCAGCCGCCCCCGCCGTGCGCCTGTTGCAGCATCGATCTTCAGCAACTCGAAGGTCACTATCGCTCCTATGAAGCTGTTAGCACTCAGCGTTCAGCTTTCAGCTAGGTCAGAATCCGCTGATTGCCATCCGGCTACCTTATCATACAATCAACATCGCGTCGCCGTAGGAATAGAAACGGTAGCGTAGGGCGATAGCCTCACAATACGCAGCCAGGACGGCATCCCGGCCTGCGAAGGCTGAGACCAGCATGAAGAGGGTGGAGCGAGGAAGATGAAAGTTGGTGATCAGGGCGTCGATGCACCTATAGCGATAGCCCGGATAGATAAAGAGGTCTGTTGCACCGGCCCCGGACCTCACGTCGCCATCGACTGCGGCGTGCTCAAGTGCCCGGACGGTCGTAGTCCCGACCGCGATCACCCTCCGCCCCTCTCTCTTTGCGGCTTTGACCGCCAGGGCCGTCTGTTCCGGAACAATGTAACGCTCCGACTCCATCTGATGCGCAGAAACCTCCTCCACCCGAATAGGACGAAACGTACCAGGGCCGACATAGAGGGTGATCGGGGCTACGGCGACGCCCTGCCGCGTAAGCGTTTCGATCAGTTCCGGTGTGAAGTGGAGGCCGGCCGTAGGCGCCGCAATGGCCCCTTCATGCTTTGCGTATACCGTTTGGTACCGCTCGCGATCCAAAAGAACAGGGTCTAGGGGATAGGGTATAGGGTATGGAGAAGTCAGATCGTCTTTTGCTGACTGCTGACTGCTGATCGCTGATCGCTGCCTTTTGATGTACGGTGGAACCGGCATCTGGCCGAATTGCCACAGGAGGTCGGCGAGTTTTCCGTCATACGCGAGCTTGAGCAGGTGGCGTCCCTCACCGCGTTTCTCTATCACCTCGGCCGTGATCGTTTCATCTGCCAGGGCAAGGCGGTCGCCGGTCCGAACCTGTCTGGATGGCTTGACCAAAGCCTCCCAGCAGCTTGTTCCGGCACGCTTTAAGTCGGGATCGGCTTCAACTTCACACAGGAGCAATACCTCGATGAGATGTCGCCGCTCGGATCGACCAAAGAGCCTGGCGGGGATCACTTTAGCCTCATTGACGACCAACAGATCTCCTGGAAGGAGGTATTCTGGAAGATCTCGGAAGATTCGATGTTGCAGGACGCCCGTGTTCCGATCAAGGACCAGGAGCCGCGAGCGATCACGCTCTGGAGCGGGCGCCTGGGCAATCAGATCGGGGGGCAGGATGTAGTCAAAGTCGGCTGTCCGCAGAGGATTAGACACGGGATGAGTCAGCTCCTGGCGGCATCGGCGCCGCTCACCGGCGACGAAACAATGAAAAGAGTATGGTCAGGAGGACGCTCAACAGTATTGAGGTGGTAAGGGGGAAATAGAAGGAGAAGTTCTTTCGTTGGATGTAGATATCCCCCGGTAGCCTCCCAATGAAAGGGACCTTTCCGACGAACAGGATGAGTCCCCCTACGACGGCCAGAATGAGGCCGAATAGGATCAACATCCTGGCGAGTGAATCTAGCCCCTGCATTTGCGTCTTTTGCGTCCATTGTGTCGTCGCGTCATACGCTAGATACGCTATAGACGCAATCTACCCGTGCCATAGCTCGCCCTGCGACTCGGCCGGGCGGGGGAGCTTGAAATGATCAAAGGCAAGGGGAGTGACAGTGCGGCCCCTTGGGGTCCTGGCCAGAAACCCTTGCTGGATCAAGAATGGCTCATAGACGTCCTCGATCGTCTCTTTTTCCTCTCCTACAGCGACTGCGATCGTCTCGATTCCCACCGGCCCGCCGGCAAACTTTTCGATGATGGTGTACAGGATCCGCCGATCCATTTCGTCGAACCCGATGGTGTCCACCTCGAGCCGTTCCAGTGCTCCCTGTGCAACCTCACTGGTGATGATACCATCGCCTAATACCTGGGCGAAATCCCTGACGCGCCGCAGCAGGCGATTGGCGACGCGAGGCGTTCCACGGGAGCGTCGCGCGATTTCCCACGCGCCGTCATCAACGATCGATACCCCCAGGATCTTTGCCGACCGCAGGACGATCCTGAAGAGGTTGGTCGCATCGTAAAAGTCCAAGCGCTGGACCACACCAAACCGGTTGTGCAAAGGCGAGGACAGAAGCCCGGCGCGAGTCGTAGCCCCGATCAACGTGAAACGCGGCAGCTTCAGCCGGTAGGTCTGTGCGCTCGGACCCTGACCGATGATCAGGTCCAGCCGGTAATCTTCCATTGCCGGGTATAGGGTCTCTTCGACTAGGGGATTCAGCCGGTGGATCTCGTCAATGAACAGGACATCATGTTCCCTGAGGCTGGAGAGGATTGCCGCCAGGTCTTTCTGCCGTTCGATCACTGGACCGGAGGTGACCCGGATGCTCACCCCCATCTCCGAGGCAATGAGAAAGGCGAGGGATGTCTTGCCAAGCCCCGGCGGGCCGTAGAAGAGCAGATGGTCCAGAGGCTCTCTTCGCGCCTTGGCCCCCTGTACGAAGACCTGGAGGTTCGCCTTGACCTTTTCCTGGCCAATGTAGTCATCCCAGGCTTTTGGGCGCAGGCTTAGCTCGAGATCCTGATCCTCGTCCTGGAGCTGCCGGTTCGCCACCCGTTCTGGTCCGCTTTCCTTCTTCTGTTTTTCCGATGTCATAACCGTTTCCCTGTCCTCTCGGAGAGGGTTTTCAGCGCATGCTTGACGAACTGTTCAAAGTCCGCCTCATCGCCGACGGCCTGATGCGCTGCCTCTGCCGCCGCCGAGGCTTCTTTGCGGCTGCAGCCTAAGTTCAGCAGCGCAGAGACGACATCTTCGATCGTGCGATCTCGTTCCGGGCTCGGCTGGTGGCCAACCACGGCTCGACTCGCACAAGGAACCTCCAGGACCTTATCCTTCAGTTCCAAGATGATCCGCTCGGCCGTTTTCCGACCCACCCCTGGAATCGCCTTGAGCCTTGCGATATCGCCCTCTAGAATGGCCGGGATAAACTCTTCTACCGAGATTCCTGACAGGATGTTGGATGCGAGGCGAGGCCCGATCCCGGAGACTCCCGTCAGCAACTCGAACATCATCTTTTCCTCGAGAGCATGAAACCCGTAAAGCTGGATGGCATCCTCGCGGACATGCGTGTAGATGCGAAGGCGTACCTCCTGTTGGATCTCCGGGAGCTGATAGAACGTCGAAAGGGGGATAAAGACCTGGTAACCGACCCCGTTTACATCGATAACGATATGCCCTGGATCCTTGGATGTCAACAGTCCGCGGAGCGCTGCGATCACCGTCCTCTACCTCTCGACAGGTGCAGGAGCCGGGCCGAATGGTGGTGACAAATGGCCACGGCCAGCGCATCGGCAGCGTCGGTCGAACGCAGCGGCTCTTTAAGACCAAGGAGCGATCCGACCATCTGCTGGACCTGACCTTTACCAGCAGCGCCATACCCGGTCACAGCGCTTTTCACCTGCAGCGGGGTATACTCCGCGATGCTAAGGCCACCTTGTGCGGCAGCCAGAAGGGCGACCCCTCTCGCCTGGCCTAGCTTAAACGCGCTTTGTACATTTTTCGCGAAGATAAGGCTTTCGATCGCTGCGCACTCCGGCTGATAACAACGGATTAGCTCGGTCAGGCGGCTGAAGATCTGTTGCAGGCGGACAGGGAATGGGTCTCTAGGCGTGGTGCGGACGCTACCGTAATCGACGGCTCGCAATACACCGTCATCACTGCGAGCCACTATTCCGTAGCCGGTGGCGCTGGCCCCTGGATCAACCCCTAAGACCAGCACAGCAGTTCCATCGGGATCATCTGGCGACCCGATGGTTCGACAGAGCTCACCACAGGCCTAGCCGGTCACTGCCGCCATGATCTCTTCGGGGATATCGAAGTTCGCGTACACATTCTGGACATCGTCGTGATCTTCAAGCGCCTCCATCAACTGTAGCATGTGCTGCGCCTGCTTCCCTTCCAGCTTGACGGTGGTCTGCGGAAGCATAGTCACTTCTCCATCGGCGATCTCGATCTTTTCCTTCGCCAGAGACTCTTTGACCCGATCGAGGTCTTTGGGCGCGGTGATAATCTCGAAGGTATCGTCTGACCGGAGAACATCCTCGGCGCCTGCCTCCAGCGCAACGCTAAGCAGCCGATCCTCATCAACCGTGGCCGCTTCCACTTGAATCAGCCCCTTTTTTTCAAACAGCCACGCGACGCATCCTGATTCACCCAGGTTTCCCCCGTACTTGGAAAATGCCTTGCGGAACTCCGGGGCGGTCCTATTTTTGTTGTCGGTCAACACCTCAAGCAGGACGGCGACGCCTCCCGGCCCGTACCCTTCGTAGACATACTCCTCGTAGGATACACCGGGGAGCTCACCCGTACCCTTCATGATGGCTCGCTGGATGTTGTCCTGGGGCATATTGACAGCCTTGGCCCTCTCGATCGCCAATCGAAGACGAGGATTCCCGATCGGGTCGCCGCCACCCACCCTGGCGGCCACCGTGACCTCCCTGATCAGCTTGGTAAACGCACGGCCGCGAATGGCATCTATCTTAGCCTTCTTGTGTTTGATGCCCGACCACTTAGAATGTCCAGACATAGCCTCGCCTCCTTGCCACGAAGCGAAAATAACACAATAACTCGAAGATTGTAAAGAGGAATTGAGGTCTGGAAAAGGCACAAGGGGGCCGGTTTGTTACCCGACCCCCTTGCCACGCCTAGTAGTGGGAGCTTCAGAGAATCGGATGTTCAATCCAGATCGAAAGTGCCCTGCAGGAAATCAGTTCGAGTGCCGCCTGTAATAAGCGTGGCTGTTACCAGATCGCCAGCCCGGGCATCAGGAACACCCAACTCGGCGGTAGTTGCCAGATTTATGTGGCACACACCCTTCTTCGCTTGCACAGCCCCTTTCTTTATCCGAACATCCACCTTGTACTCTGCCTGGACCTCATCATCGTCATCCTCTTCCTCGATCTCATCGAAGGCAAGACGGCACTCGGCGAAGTCGGTGAAGGAACCGGGACCATCAGCGTGGCTCAAGATCAGGCGGATGTCAGCCCCCTCCGCCGCATCCTCGTCCACGATCCCCAAAGCAGATGCAGGATCGACCGGAATCTTGACCTTTCCTTTAAACTCATCCTTCTTGATTACCCCCTTATGGGTCTCTTTCTTGTGCTCCGCCTTCCCTTCGGCGTCGGACTCAGGCGGCGTGCCGCTCGGGGCACACGGAGAGGTAGCTGCAGCGACTGCGCCGCAAGGCTCTAGCTCTGCTTCAACCTCTACCTTGATTTTCGAACCGCCTTTCTTGGCATGGCTCACACCAGCCGACAGAAAGACTGATACAGCAAGACAAATGGTGGTGGCTAGAAGCCCTCTTCGCAACACTCGCATAGCTTCACTCCTCCAGGTAGAGGTTAAAGGGAACGAACCACTCGGACAGCCGTTCGCAGCAAACTACGTGCAAGTTCATTGCCAATCGGCGGCCCCCCCAGATCAGCCTCACGCCGTCCCCGTAATTGTCGAAACTTAGAGGCGAGGAAAAGGATTTGATGGACTGGTCAGTCCAGGCGAACGGCGACAAGAGAGGCCCAAACAGTGACAGCACACGCTTTCTTAGACGGTCTCCACTCTTCGGGCTCCCGGGTCGGTTGTCGGGTACTGTAGAAGCACTGTCGCTGGTTAGAACCCTGGGGGCAGTAAGGTAGTCCATGAACCTGTGAGGAGGAGGTAGGAACTTTTTACACAGAATCGATTAAGGATGTATCGATTTTTCCCGCCTCCAGCGCCTATTTCGTGCTGGAGAGCTTTGACGGGGAGAATAATCGCGGTCATAGCCCTCGCAGCGCTTCAATAAACTGTAGTGGATCGACCACTGCCCCGCCGATCTTGAGCGCAAGGTGCAAGTGGGGCGCGTTACTGTTCCCGGTGCTCCCGACTCGTCCGATGACGTCTCCTTTCTTGACCTCATCCCCAATCTTCACGAGAAACGACGACTGATGCAGGTACGAAGAAAAGATCCCCAGGCCATGATCGATCACCGTGATATTGCCTTCCAACAGATAATCATGGCCGAGGTGCGCGACCTTCCCGGTGGCAATCGCTCGTATCGGAAAGCCCTTGGGGGCCTGAAAATCGGTTCCCCGGTGAAACCGAAACCAGTCTTGGGCTGGATTCATCCGGATCTGGCCAAAGGGGGTTGTGATCAATCCGGTATGATCGGTTTTTTCAATCGGATAGATCGTCCCATCCTGCCAAAGGGGCTGAGACGAGGAGGTACGAAGGGCCTCAGCCATTGCCTGTTTCTCGCTGGCGATCCTTTCTAGCTCAGGTTTGGTAAAGACGTGTGCATTCCAGCTCGGGCTGATGCTCTTCTCGAATTCCCCTTGTTTCACGATGAGTGCTTTCGCGGATAACGCTCGTTTGGTTGCCGCCTCATACACCGTCATCTGGTATTCACCGGGTTGCTGGTACAAGTCCACCGCGACAATTCCGTACAGCGCACCCCCCTTGCTGAACATCGGGATGGCGGAGGGCACGCCGCCCGTGTCTATGACACCCTGAAGGTCTGAAACCTTCGCGTCGTCGGCAAGCTTCACTATCCTCACGTCTCCTTGACGGAGCGTCAGCGCATCCATGGGCTCCGCTTGAGCCACCGAATCGAGGGTCATGCAAACAAGCAGGACTACGGCAAGAGCGGTCAACCGTTTCATGAGTATCCTGTTCGACTTCCCCCCTTTTCAAAAGGGGGGTTAGGGGGGATTTTATGGCCTTGAGCTATCGAATATGTCGAAAGACTTGTGGAACACCGCGCTACACACAAGGCCCCATCTCCAGATGCTGCGGAGGAGTGGACGGGAGCTTCCAGATAATCTCAGGGTGATGGGTGGTCACGTGCATCTCGTTGGCCAGCTCAATACCCTGCAGGTAGCACCCTTCGAACTCGGTGAAGTTCTTGGCTTCTATGGACTGCGCAAGCGGGTCGAAGATTGCCTTGGCATAACGCTCAAGCATCCCTTTGTACTTCGGCCGCGTGGTGTTGGACTTCTTGAACAGGCTTCGCAGACCATTGAGCTGGTATGCGGCCAGCGCCCAATTACCGCCTTTAGCGGCATAGTAGCAAATCCAGTAGCGTTCGCTCATGAGCGGCATCAACTGACCTAACCCAGGTTGCAGTTCGGCAATCTGGTCAAGCGTCAACTCCCCATGTTTCGTGCGTCCGACAATTGGTTTCTCGTCTGCCACGGCAACCTCCTGTGCTATGCCCAATGAGCACTGCCACCCCCACGTGCCGCCATAAGACCTCCCAATATTCCACTCCCTTAGCATCTTATACGTTTTGCCATGTTCTTCAAGGCCAAATATGCGAGAGGGCATGAACTTGACGCCCTCACCACCCTATGATAAGTCAGACGCACCAAGGGACATTGAGGAATGTCAGGACTGAGACTCTTCGGACCTTCTCAGCCAAGGAGATGGACAAGCTTTTGAAGGGCCTGCCATAAGAGGGAAGCGATCCGGGGATTACCCTGACCTTCGGAGAGGTCTGGGAACGATATGCCACTTTCTCCTATGGTTACAACGTCAAGACCTCGATGCCCCAGGACCTGGAGGCAGGGAACCCACCCATGGTCTGAGTGATCTCTCAGTTTCATGCTGAAGGGTGTAAGACAAATTTATCGGTAAACTTGACTTTCCCTTTTATTTGGCCTCCTAATCTGATTGTTATCATAGCAATCAGATAAGGAGGCCTTATGGCAACACCACTTGAACAACTGGAAGAGCGCCGCGACAAGATCTACCTGCAGATGTCGGCTGTCGGCGACTTTCGTCCTGGGATGATTTCGGTCAACTTTCGCAGGTGCGGGAAAAAGAACTGCGCCTGCTTCCAACCGGATCACCCGGGACACGGGCCCCAGTATCTTTGGAATACGACCCAAAAGGGGGTGAGTCGGGCTCAAAATCTTCGGATGGGGCCGGAACTGGAGAAGACCGAAAAGGAGGTTGCAAACTATAGAAAGTTTGCGCAACTGTATCAAGAGGCCATTGAAGTAAACGAGAAGATTTGTCTTCTCAGGCCGGTTTCTGAGATAGACGATGAACATGAGCTGCAGAAGTTTAAAAAAATTGAATAGGAAGTTCTTCAAGAAGCCCGTAAAGAAATCAATTTCTTTATGACCCGTGTTTTTCTGGCCGTCCGGGCCAGGAAGCAGCGCTCGAAGAGGTGCGCCTCAACACGGCGATCGCGCAGGTCCCCCTAATCACCTTCCCGATTCCAGCCAAAAAATCCTTTTGCCCTGTCTCCTCTGCCTTGCCGGCCCCTGTCCTACTCCACCCAGCCTCGCTTCGCCGCCGCGCACGCCGGCACCGAGTCAGGCGCTGCTCACGGACGCCGAGATCGTACAGACGCCCCACGGCCTCCGGGAAGCGCGTGGCAGTACTTCCATTGCGAGCGGCCCCCTGCGGGCTCGCAGCCTCAACAAGATGCCTAAAAACGCGTCTGGGCCCATAGGCTGCTCAAACCCGCCGGAGGGGGCAGGAAGTTCCAAATGCAAGGCGGCGAACGATGGGGGCCTTTTTCGGCAGCCTGTCAAAAGAAGTATCCTACCCTGAACTCCACTGCCTGCTTATACAAGGGCAGATTCTTCTCGATGGCCACATTGTATTCGACGGACATGACGATCCGCCGGGTCACCATCGTGCCCACCTCCACGTTGAACGGGATGTGCCAGTCAGCGCTCTGCCAGTCGTACCGCATTTCGGGTGAGAAGGTCAAGAACCACTCGCACGGCAAATCAAAATTCAGGAACGGCTGCACGATGGTCTGGTTGATGGAGGGACGGCTGGCCTGTGCCTGCCCCACGTCCACGGCGTGGCGTACGATGAGCGCCGTCCAGGCCCTCGGAATCCAGCCACCCAAATCGTACTTGACGGCCGCCGAAGGAACGAGCTGGAACTTGCCCGTGCCCATCTGGGCCTTGGGGGCCGTGGGGAAGATCACCTGGGTGCCGAGGGCGGCGGTCCACTTGCCGGCCGTCGGCGTGATCAAGAAGCCCTGGAGTAGGGTGTCCGACAGTCCGAACTGCCGCACGCCCCGCGGGTTGTCGAGGCTCGGCGTGTCGTCCCACGACAGAGGCAGATCGCCGCGCAGGCCCAGCACCCAGCCGCCCCCAAGCGGCACCATCCAGTCGGCCCGCAGGGTCAGAACCTGCACCGAATCGCCGTCCACTGCCCTATGGTCAGACTCATGGTACTTGAACCGCACGTCCACTCGGGTGACGGGCCGGGTGGGATCCTGCCCCGTGTTCACTTCTTCGCCCGTGGGGACGCCCCTGGCCCGCTCAGCGGTCAATGCCGGCTGCGTCGGCAGCGCGTCCGCCCCAAGCGAAGTCGAGAAGTCAGCGGCATGGGCCACGGTCGTTCCGAGAGCCAGCGCGCCAATGAGCGCGACGGCCACCGCCCGGCTCCAAATCTTATGTCGCAGCTCCTCGGACCGGGCGAGTTCCGCTCTGGCCGCGTCCAGATCCGGCAGCTTACTATAGACCGCCAGCCGCGAGTCCATGTAGTTACGAAACAACACGCGCAGGGCATGTTGGACGCTTGGGGACAGTAAATCGCCTGACTTTTCCCTCACAAACGTCCACTGCTCCACCACGCTCATCCACGTGTCTCTCAGGCCCCTTCTGCATGCGGGATCGCTGCCAACGCTCCTGACGGCTCACCCTAAAACGGATAGGACTGAAGTAAGAACCTTGTGGGTCGCTTGAGGAGCGGAGATGCAGGGGGTGCGCGATCACATTCCCTTTCACCCCCAAGGTGCGGCCCATGATACGACGTAACTACAAGGTGTTTAGGCTGAAGGCTGAAGGTTCTAAATTATCTCGCAAGGCACGAATCGAGCCATTCAAGACCTTTTCTAAGTTTTCTTTGATCACGCATGACTTACCCCTAAAAGCCTTCAGCCTTCAGCCTATCTACCTTGTAGTTACGATACGACAAACGGTGCTGTCCTTCAAGCTCGAACGGACGGACTAAACCCTGACCGCGTGGCTTTTGCTTTCCTTCAGGCCTTCCGACGCGGCCCCGTATATATTCCGGCACTCCCGCATGAGCATGCCTGGCTGACAAGATCATATAGTGGTTATCTGTCCCGAAAAGGCGAAGGTGGCGTCAATAACGTCTTTTCTGCTCTCTGGCCTTGACGCGACTTGCCGCCCTTGGTAGAGTTCGTGCGTGAGAAAGGGGGAAATCCTACTGGAACTGCCTGCCAAGCTGGCGCATTTCGGTGAGCGTCAGATGAGCTTCCAGGCCGAGTGAGCGTAAGAGTAAATGCAACAGGCTCAAGCGGATGAAGGGCCCCAGGAAGTCGATCTGGAGTCCAGGGGTAAACGAACGCAAGGTCGTGGACAAGAAGGAGAGACAAATAATGGACGCCGAATATCGTCGCCTGGAGGAGACTCGCAGCAAGACGGCGCAGTGGAAGAAGTGGGGGCCGTATCTCTCGGAGCGCCAATGGGGGACAGTGCGCGAGGATTACAGCGAGAACGGCGATGCCTGGAATTTCTTCACCCACGATCATGCCCGCTCGCGCGCCTACCGCTGGGGAGAGGATGGTCTGGCCGGCATCTCCGATGACAAGCAGCGCCTCTGCTTCGCACTCACCCTGTGGAACGGGAAGGACCCCATTCTCAAGGAACGGCTCTTCGGGCTGACCAACAGCGAAGGCAATCACGGCGAGGACGTGAAGGAATATTATTTCGGCTCTTCGCGTAATCGAGTGGGTGAATTTAACATGAAATCCTCTGTAAGCCTTGTGGCATCTGGTAAAATCCGGTCTGCACCCCTTGCAGAAAACGGGAGGATTTCTCAATGGCTATTTCAACCAA
>NZ_NVQC01000039.1 GCF_003044035.1 Candidatus Methylomirabilis limnetica | reverse complement strand
CGGATTTCGACCGCAGCATGGAAAAGCCTCCGGCTTTCCCATGCTTCCCACAGGCCCGACTATCACTGAACAGAGGTGGGTTCCTTTTGCTTTATCACGGTGGGTCCCTTTTGCGTTGTCAAAACGACCTTCTGGATAATGTCCTTTCTCACACCCTCCAGCGTTTCCATCTGTCGCCGTTTGGCTGCCACTGCCGCATCAATCGCCGCGCAGCTTGCATTCAGATACTCCGCGACGCGCTGTTGCTCCAGCAGCGGCGGGAGCGGAATGCGCGCTTGCCAGAGGTCGTTTGGATTGATGCGGCGATGCGAGTTCGTGACCGATGTTTGAAAGCACGTCATGTATTCAGCGAAGACCGCTGAGCCGAGGAGGTAGGCGACAAACCGTTTGTCTGTTTTACCGGAATGCCACTCTGCCAGTGGGATGAACTCGGTGGAAGCGACCTTAACTTGGTCATCGTGTGGCACGAGCCATACGCGCGGTTTGTGGCAATTGAGTTTAGAGAACAGTACTTCACCGCCTCGAAGCAGCGTTTTATTGCTCGCGATTGTTGCCCCATCTTCGCGGGCCGGCGCACCAAACTCGTCGAAGTTGGGAATGGAGTAATGCTGCACGTCCAGTTCGGCCAACTTCTCCATGGAAATGGCTGCGGTGTTGTCCCGGAAGACTGCTTTCAAGCGCGGCTGAGACCATCCGTTCGGCGTGGTGCCGAGCCACTCAACGGCTGGTTGGGATTGCGGTTTCATGAGTGTCCTGCGAGCCCTTTCAGCATTGATTCCGCTGCCTTCTCCAGCTTCCAGAACTCCTCCAGCAAGTCCTTCGCGGGCGTGGGCGGCTGGTAGCGGTAGAAGTATTTGTTTGGCAGGATTTCGTAGCCGAGGATCGTCTTGCCGTCTTTCTGCGTCTCCTCCCAGCGGATGATCGGCTTGGCGATTTCGCGTTTCAGGAAGGCCGCGATGTCCTCGCCGTGTGGTATGTATTCGTCGTCCTGCACGTAATGCCGGTGCGTCCATTGGACGGAGAGCGTTTCGTCGGCGTCGGCCAGGGCTTCCTTGAACTTCTTGGCGGCGTTGTCTTTCGCTTTGACGGTGAACTCGACGGTCTTCTCCTTGCCCTTCGCCTTCGCCCGTACGCGGAAGGTGAGATCGCTCTCGTGGAAGTCCTGCTCCTTCTTCACATTCGCGGCAGTAAAAGTCTTCTCGTAAGACTCGGTGACGATGGCTGGCTGGTCGTACTCATCTGTCTGCCAGAAGACGACGCTGACCTTGTGGTAGGCGAAATCCTCGCGCGGGAAGATTTTGACCTGTTCGTCGGCGTAGCCCTTGGCCCAGCCTTTGGCGTAACGCTCCTCGATCCAGGCGCGGTGCGCGTCAGTGATGCGGTGGCGTTTGTTGCCGAAGGATTTCGGCTCCTTCTCGAACTGCTGGCGGGCGTCGATGAGCATCACGCAGGCCTTGTGGCTGGTGGGCTTGTCGTTTCGGAGCAACCAGACATAGGTGAAGATGCCGGTATTGTAGAAAAGCTGGTCGGGCAGCATGACGATGGCGTCGAGCCAGTCGTTTTCCAGAATCCAGCGGCGGATCTCGCTCTCGCCGGAGCCGCAGTCCCCATTGGAGAGGGGCGAGCCATTGAAGATGATGGCGATGCGGCTGCCGCCTTCCTCGGGCGGTGCCATCTTGGCCAGCATCGTTTCCAGGAAGAGCAGCGCGCCGTCGTTCACGCGCGGCATCCCGGCCCGGTAGCGGGTCTTCTCCAGCTTGCGGGCTTCCTTCTCGTAACCGTCCTTGCCGCCCCAAGTGACGCCGAAGGGCGGATTGCTCAGCATGCGGTTGAAGCGCCATTTCGGCTCCGGCCACTGATCGCCCGGCTCTTTGCTGTGCGGGTCGTGCGGGATGAGCGAATTGCCGAGGTGGACAGTGGCCTGCCGGTCGTTCTTGATGAGGAGGTCAGCCTGACAGACGGCGTAGTTCGTGGGGGAAAGCTCCTGCCCGTGAACGGTGACGTATTTCTCCACCCGCGCCTTTTCTTCCGATGTGTCGGCGCGCTCCAGCAGGTGCTCCTTCGCCACGGACAACATGCCACCCGTGCCACTGGCGGGATCGTAGATGGAGAAGTGCTTGTCCGGGATCGGAATATCCAGCAACTCGACCATGAGCCGGACGACTTCGCGCGGCGTGAAGTGTTCCCCGGCCTCCTCGCCGCTTTGCTCCGAGAAGCGCCGGAGCAACTCCTCGTAGATGTAGCCCATCTCAAGCCCGGAGAGCTGGTCGGGGCCGAGCGCGAGTTCCTTGTATTGGTTCAGGATCGGGGCCAGCCGGTTGTTCTTCACCATCAGGCCGATGGTGGCGCGGTAATTGAAGTGCTCGATGATGTCGTCAACGTTCTTGGAGAAGCCGTTGATGTAGGCGCGGAAGTTCTCCTCCAGCAGCGCGTGGTCTTCCTCATAGACCGAGCGGAGCGTCCAGTCCGTGGTGTTGGAAAACGGGCACTGCTTGGGATTCAGCTCCAGTTCCTTGACCAGCTTGGCGAGTTCCTTCTCCGTGAGCTTGGGCCGGTTCTTCAGCACCTCGGCGGACTTCTTCGCCCGCCAGTCAATCAGCACGCACTCCAGGCGGCGGATGACGATGATGGGCAGGATGACGCTCTGGTATTCGTAGGACTTGAACTTGCCGCGCAGTCGCTCGGCAGACTTCCAGATGTCGGTGGCGAGGTTGTCGAGCTTGGGTTTGTTGAGCGAGAGAGCCATTAAGCGTCCTGTCCATTGTTGAAGTCCGAACGCGAGGGATTCTCGTCCTCAGCACGGGGTGCTTTCCGGCTACTGACGTTGATCTCGATGGTCACGCGCTGGTGCGCCTAACGGCTGTGGTGAACCTCGCCGCGTTTCGCGGCGTAGTGTTCCACCGTCTTGTTCGCCTCCTAATCGGATTTTCCTTGCGTCAACTCCATGCCCTTCCTGTAGAGATAGGGGACCCAAAACGTCGGCTCCCCGGCGCGGTCTCGTTTGCGCAGGAAGCCAACTGATACAAGGGCGACGGCCGCCCCCCGCCAACTCTTGCCGAGTAGTTTCTGAAGTGCGCCAGCGGAGTACTCCGACTTACCGCCTTGGAACTTCTCAATATTCGGCCACAAGTGCGGGAACTCCGCCTTGAGGTACGTGTCTCTTCGCCTCTTGGAGAGTTCGACCAGCCCATACAACAGCGCCTGCGGACCGATCAGCCAGGAAGATTCGCCTTCGGGGTTGGTATTGAAGGTATCTTGCTGCATCTGTTTGGCGCGTGTGACCAAGTCGATGATGTCTCTCGGCGTGACAACCCCCTTTCCATCCATCGTGTGGTTGTACATCCACCGAAGTGTCGGGCTCTGGTTTACCCCGCTGTGTACGGTGGGAGGGAAAACCATATTGTAGCAGGCAAGCCGGTAGTCTTGGCTCGCCTCGATGCGGGCCTTGTCAACGCCTAGATATGCACGCAAGCCTTCGTCTGCGAATAGGCGTTTGACCAACATGGTCAGAATCTGGTCTGGCGACCAACGCAGGGTGTCAGCCTGACGTGCCGTGAGGTGCGTCAGTGCGGTGAAGCCGTCGTCCGTCATGACGACATGTTCAAGCATGTCATCCCGCAAGAACACCTTGACCCTGATCGCTTGGGATGTGAAAAGCCGCATTGCCCGTAACAGGCCGCGGAGTGCTCTCGTCTCAAGTTCCGATCTTCTCGGGAAAACCTCATCAAGACGATCGATCATGAGCCAGATGGCCAAGTCACACTTGTGGAGCACAGCCTCGAGTGTCTCCTTGATTTCAGCGACGAAGCGGGGCACATCGGGCTGGTCGCCGGGCTGCTTCGTGGTGTGTGGAGTTGTCGGGTTCCCAAACAAGTCAAGTGTGACCTCGCCTGCCTCATTAGGAAGTTTGTAGCGAAGCCTCGGCGCCCATGCCTGTAGGACGTTCAGAGTCCACGCCATAATCTCACGCAGCGATTTCTTGGCGCGGATATCAGGGATACGGGCGTGTTCGCACGCCCGCCGGAACCGCTCAATTTCGGCCTCCGCGCTCTGCAAGTAAGGTTGGTAGATTTCGCCCTTGATAAACTGTTCATGCGCGAGGGAGGTGAGATAGATGCACCAGAAACTGACAAAGTCGTCCTCAGAGAGTTCCTCAAACTGTTCCTTGAAAGCATGAAAGATGTTGTCACCGTGCTTCTGCACACCGTGGGCAATCACGACTTTTCGGTACTGAAGAAGGTGCTGAGGCAGGAAATCGACGAATATCCTGAAGAGCGCGGTCTTCCCCGATCCTTTTGTGCCAGGAACCAAGTCAACCTTGTCCGCTAGGAGGTCCGTAAACGACGATGTTTCCACGCGCGCAGTTTCCAGCAGCGTGTCCTGTTCTGCGATGGATGACCCAAGATCGAGGACTTGAAGCAGGTTAGCAGCCACCTTGTGTTTGTGCATTCGATGTGTCCTTTTCTCCTGGCGAAACGATAAAGCTAAGCTGCCGGGGCCGCCTACAATGACGCCGAACCGCCGAAACCAGGATGGCGGCCCAGGCCAGCTTCAGCTTTTTGTAAGCCAGCCCTCACAGAACCTAGCCGATGAATCACCGCGCGCCCTTCATGCTGTTGTGCCGCTTGCACATGAGGACCGCGTTTTTCGAAGTCGTCTTACCACCCTTGGCAAACGGCTTGATGTGGTCGATAGTGAAGTTGGTCCAGTCCAGCTTCACGCCACATCCTGGATACGAACACCGCTTGGTGCCGTCCGAATGCCAAATTAACCGACGCTGCTCCGGGGAAAAACCCCTCCGCTCGTCCTTTTTCTCAAACAACCCTGAGAGCAAGCTGCGCAGGAGTTGAGAACGCCGCTCCCGCGTGGCCTGACTGTCGGTGTCGCCTTGGACCGTCATGAGATAATCAGCAAATATCCGCTGGTTCGGGCTTGCACCGATGGTCTTGCGCTGCTGCTGCCGAACCTGATCTACCCCGAGCGACAGCCATAGCAGCAGTTTCTCGGCTTGTCGGTTTCGAGTAGCGTTTTTCAGGACGCAGCCTTTCCCATCCAGCTACCAGACAAGCAAGAACAGACTGTAGTAGTCCACGGCATTGGCGAAGCGCGCCTCGCGCAACCGTGGGAACATTTTTCCAACCAGGTTGGCGATGCGAATGAACTCCTTGGCGCACTTCTTGAGCTTCGCGCCTTCGATGGCTTGGCCGCCGATCACTTCGTCCAGGGCCTTCTTCTTGTTCAGTGGGCCGCCTCTTGCAATTGAGGCAATCAGCTCGCAGGTCAACTCGACGTGCTTCATCCGACTGATAGCACCCCGCGACAGGATGCGGTGTTTCCGGTAGTAGGTCCCGAAGCGGTCGGCAAGCTTGCCCGCAACCTTCAGGAATTGGCTGTTGTAGTATTTGGCATGCCGCTTTTCTGCCGAAGTCAGCTTTTTGCCGGTAGAGTTGATGCGAACGAACACGTCGATGATGTCCGAGAGTTCTCCGGAAACTTCCACAGTCTGAATTCGGTACGATGAGAAGGCATACTCGCCGTCCTTGCGACGGACCTTCGCCCAGTCATACCAATCGGCCTCTTCGTCCTTCGGCGACAGCTTGGTCCAGGCAGAGAACCGCTCACGGCGGAAGTGCCCCAGTCCCATGAACATGAAAATGGATTCCAGCCGCTGCTTCCCATCGATTACATCGTAGACGAGGTCGCCATCGACATCCTGCCGCTTGTAAAGAAACACTGACGGCATCGGGTAGTTGAGGAAAATGGACTCCATTAAGGCGGCGCGGTCACTGAGCGACCAGACGGAGTTACGCTGGAAACCCGGCTCCAGATTGAGCTGGCCCTTCTCGAAGTGGTTGACAAGCTGCTGGATAGTCATGTGACCGTATTCATATCGAAGCGGCGTCATGGCAATACCCTTTGGAGTAGAAGTCGGCTTCCTAACGCCGCGCGGATGAGTGGCGGAAGCGGAGTCGAGCGTGCTCGGCAGAGCTGCAGTCCGCTCGATCCGCTGGTTGACCGTAGCGACGCGGAGGCCAGCCAGCGGATCCTTGATCCGCGCGGCGTTACCGCTCCGCCGCAGCGGAGCGGCAACCAGTTATTAGATGGACAGATAAATACAGCACAGATTCTTATACACGGTCAAGACGAAACAATAACTTGCCATAAACTATAAGGTTTCATTACAAATAGCAATTACTAATAGGCAATTCACGGAATATCCAACTTGAAACGCCTACCATGTGAACACATCGCGGCCAGCCATTCCAGCGCCGGGAAGCTCTTGGTTGTCGCGCCGTCCTTGGATGTAGAAACGACCGCCCCCTCCTGATCCAGGTACTGCATACGCGTCTGGGAAAAGGACGCCAGGATGCAAGAACGCGGAAGGGGTTCCATAGCCGTTTCGTCATTGGACGAGCTGCGGTTACCGCAGAAAACGTGTAAAATAGGGACAGTAACCATTTGTTTAGATTTGCCTGCATCGGCTGATAACCAGGGCATCAACTCGGACACGGCTTCGCCGCGCCACGTCCGAACCGTCAAGCCCGGCAACAGGGCCTCGGCAAGGTACTCGGCATGGGTGAGCGTGCCGAGCGGATCAAGGTTGCCGGACCCCTCCTCCGCCGGGATAAGGTCTGTAGGGAAAGGTAAAAAAGAAGGCTCGCTCATCGCATTCGCTCCACACCCATTCGAACCGGGAAAGACTTAGGAATAGAATCTGAAGTTATTACTCAGAGCACACAATAGCGTGCCTCCCCCTTTAGCAAAGGGGGAAGTTGCTGGAGATGTTGTGCGAGAGTGCAATCTAGTTAATGCTCCCGGTAATAAGAGAGCCATACCGTTTTATTGGCACGCACAAGCGCAAGGCCTGCTCGCGCGACCGCCTCGCCTGTTATGGCAGTCCAGTAGCGACTGTACAGCCCGAGTTGGACTCTATGCTCAGCGGGCAGTTTACGCAAGCCCTCCGTGTCCTTGTCGGTCTTGTAGTCTATGATTTCCCACCCGCCTTCGACGCGATAGACAAGATCGATCACGCCGTGCAGCAGAGTCCGCGGCGGCGCATCCGGCGGTTGTCCGGGCAGCTCGTTGGTGGGAACCTCGATCGTAAACGGGACCTCGGTGTGGCATTCCGAAGAAGACCGCGCGCGTTGCCAAACCTCTGAGGCCATGACGGAACGGACGGCTGCTGCTGCGTCGGCAAGATGGCCTCTCAGCGAAGGATCGTCGGCTGTCAGGAAGCTGGCAAGGCCGGTTAATGCGGTGTCGGTCATCTCGCCCTCCTCTCGCATCGCGTACTCAAGCATTTTGTGGATCAGTGTTCCCCAGGCGGGACCTTTGGGTGAGGCGTTGCCGGTTCGCGGGCTTTCAGGGGCCGGCGGCTTACCAGGTGCCGCTAGACCCGCTATGGCCTGCGCCGGCTCCGAAAGTTCGGTGACGGCCTGGACGGCGTAGGATGGCACGGCCGCCGCCGTAAATCTCGCCTGTCGATCTATCTGGGCGGCGGATCGGGCTGCGGGCGAGAGATCGGGAGGTGGAGGCGTCTGAGGCAGGGCCGGATCCTGGAACTCTAGCGCGGGAACATCGCGAAGGAACTCGTCAAAGAGTTTCCAGGGTGATGGGGCCTTGGCCAGGCTCTTGCCACGATACCGGCCTATGACCAGGAGGTTCTTTGCCCTGGTAGCAGCAACATAGCGCAGACGTCCCTCCTCGGCCTTGAGGTATTCTAATTCTTGGTCTGCATGGCCCTTCCAGTTGCTGGGCTGCGCTATCACCTCCCTGCCGTAATCACCCACCCGCTTCTCAATGGACAGGTAGCCCTGTGGGCCGCTGGTTTCCCTGGTGATGCGAATGTCCACACGCTCTGGACTGCCGCTGCAGGGGTCGGCCAGGAAGACGACTGGGGCCTCGAGCCCCTTCGCCTTATGGAGGTTCATCAGCCGCACAACATCTCTGCGCCCCGGCTCCAGCCCCAGTGCTTCAAGATTGCCTGAGTCAAGATCTGCGGTCAGGCTCTCGACACAGTCAGCAAATGCGCCCCCGGACTGGGCACACAGTCGAATCCTGTCTGTGGCGCGGTACAGGTTGCCTGCTGCCGTATCCGCATCCTCGCCGGTGGCTGCCCACACCAACAGCCCGGTCATCTCCAGGATCTGCTCGACGGCGGAAGCGGCGGGTAGCTCCCTGGTCAGCCGATAGGCCGACGCAAGCAGCCGAAGGCCCGTCCCGACCGGACCTTGGACGGCGTCCAACTCCGGAATGAGATAGCGGAACTGGCAGCCGCCCGATCGGTGTCGATAGAGATCGTCGTCGGTGATACCAAAGAGCGGGCCGCGCAGTACCGCGACGACGGCCACCTCGTCGTCGGGATTGGCCAGCGCCTTCAACAGCTCCATGAGCATCCGCATTGCGCCGGTCCGCTGAAACGCCCCGCCGCCCCCCACCTCGCAGGGGATCCCCATCGCCTCAAGCGCGCTCGCATAGACGGCTATATTCCGTTTGATTCTTGTCAGAATCAGGAAATCACCGTATCGGGCCGGTCGCGACCCTGTGAGACGGGCCGAATACCCCTCGATGGTCCTTCCGTTTCCCACAGCGTCCGCGATGTAGCGTGCGATGGTCGCTGCCTCCAACGCCGGCACATTCTTATAATCCGTATCGTCTGGCACCGTCATGGCGCGAATCCCTGTGAGCGTGGGATCGCCGGGTGATCGGGCCGGGTCAAGACCTGAAAACGCGGGCTGCCAGGGGGTGGCAGTCTCCCGGAACGTGGCCTTGGAGGTCTCGTTGACCCAGTCGCACACACGGCCGGCCGAGCGGAAGTTCTTCGTCAGCTCGACGATCTGGCCATCACCATGCTCGATGAGTTGGCGGACATGGGCGTAGGTCTCAATGTCGGCGCGACGGAACCGGTAGATCGACTGCTTCGGGTCACCGACGACGAAGAGTGCCCCAGGCCGCGGCCGCATACATCGCCAGTCCGTCTCTGTGTCGCTGTCACTGGCCAACAGGAGCATCACCTCGGCCTGGATCGGGTCGGTATCCTGGAACTCATCCACGAAAAGATAGGGAAAGCGCGTCTTGAAGTAACGGCGCACCTCGGTATTGGTAGGGTCGCGTAGCATGTCTCGTGCCTTGAGCAGCAGATCCTGGTAGTTGAGCTTCCCCTGTCGGAGTCTGGCCTGAGCGGCTACCTCACGAGCAGGAAGCAATACGTCCAGCGCAACACCGTACAGGTAGGTCCGCCACAGGGTGAGATAGGGCTCCGCTGTTTCGGTCCTGAAGCTTTCATAGACGGCATGTGCTGCCTTTGCGTCGTCTTTCGTTTTCGGTTCCCACCACTTATATGTCGGCTTCTCACACGACTTGCATGGTTTAAGAAGCCTGGCCACCTTTGCAGGGTTGCTCAGGTCCGATACATTCAGCCCACGCGTAAGTTTAAGGATGATGTGCTGAAGCGGACATCTCGTCTCCTCAGGAATCGAGTCGGGCAGGTATCGCGTACACGACGTGAGGAGCTTTTTCAGTGCGGTACCGGCTGGGCGCGGATCGGGTGGATGTCCATCAGTAAAGGGGAAACTGACCTCCGGGTACACACACACTTTTGCGAACGCCTCCTCAAGGTCGTCCGGCGCCACATCCGCTTCACGGAGCTTTTCGAGTCTCGGGTCGTCCTCTGAATAAAGTCGGGTGATATGATCATGCCAGGCCTGATGGCGGATGATGGCGTCCTGGTCGTCGTCGATCTCCTCGAAGGCCGTGGCAACGTGCGCCTCGACGGGGCGCTCTCGCAGGAGGCGGCCGCAGAAGGCGTGGACCGTACCCGCAAACAGTTGCTCCAGGTGGTCGAGGGCCACGGAGAGGCGGTCGGCGATAGACTGATCAGTCGGGGTGCGAAGGGACTCTTCCAGTTCCACCTGGAACCGTCCGCGCAGCTCGGCAGCAGCCTTTCGCGTAAAGGTGATCGCAGCCATCTGGTTCACGCTGCACTTCCCGCTCGCAATCATGGCGACCATGCGTCTCGCCATGCTCGTCGTCTTGCCGGACCCGGCGCCCGCCTCGACAAGCATCGACACGTCGAGCCGCGTCACAATGGCGTCACGAGCGGCGGCGTCAGGGGCAGGGTGGCGTCTAGGCATACTCCTCCCCCTTTATAGCTCGGACAGCGTCAAGGCGATGATCGTCGTGCTTCATCGTCTTGCGATCCCATGGCTTTGGACCGCAGGCAGACGCCACATCACACCAGTCGCACTCGCGCGCGGTGGTGGTGTGCGGGAAGACCCCATCCCTCAGAAGCGACAGCAGGCCTCTGAGGAGTCCGGTGAGCGCCTGCCATTCCTCCGGCTTCCGGGATACCACGTCGCATTCGCCGCGTTCGGTCGGAAACCAGTACGCCGCATCTACGACCTGGGCAGACCTGTCACTCTTCCTGAGTAGTGTCTCCGCCGCCAAGGCATACAGGGCATGCTGGACCTGGCCGCCGTGCGCCAAGTGAGCAATACGCCTGTCTCGCGCCCAAGGCCTTCCGGTTTTATAGTCCACGATCTCGTATCGGTGGGCAGAGATGCGGTCGATCCGGTCGATGCGACCGTGCAGGGAGAATCGCAGATCCTGTCCCAAGTCCAGGACGATCGGTTCCTCTTGGGCCAGCGGGTCCGGGTCCTCAGTCACCCCGCGCCCAAATGCCACCTCGATCCCCACTACCTCGCGGTCCTGGAGTCCTGCGGTGAACGCAAGGAAGCGATCGAGATCGGTAAGGAGCGCCTCGCGCTCGTGTTGGAAGACCGCTTCATTCGGAGGCGGGAGTTGCTCGCGTATGGCGGCGATGTCGCGATTCCCTATCTGATGGATCCTGGCGCGATCACGCGCAAGATTCGGCATGACGCCGCGATCCCGACAGTCTCGGAGGAAGGCGGCAAAAAGTTCATGTAAGAGGCTCCCCCTCGTGAGGGGGTCCAACCATGCCCCTGGATCCCTCTCGATCCTGGTCGATGGCTTCAGGCGAAGTCCTCGTGTGAGGAAGTACTGAAAGGGGCACTTCGCAAGCTGCTCAATCGCCGTCGCCGAGATCGGCCGGTCATTCCGGCGAGGGTCCAGATCTCCCGCAGCGGATGGGACCAATCCATCCCACGCCGTGAAGCTGTTGCCGTCGCGCGCCTCTTCGGCAGCCTCACCAGAGCTGAGTAACGAAAACGCCGCTTGTGCGGCGGGTCGCGCAGCCGTTCCCGCCTGCCTCGCGCCGCGCAGCCACCATCCAGAATCGTCCAGCGCCTTTGCCTGAGTCGCGGGTAGGCGCGTCGCGGGCTCGCCAAGCTCGGCGGCCAGATCCTCGTAGGTCAGCGATCTGTCCATCCGCGTCAGCCTGTACGCCTGCAGGATGACGGAAGAAGGAAAGAGAAGCCGATCATCCCGAAGATCGCGGTTCGGATAACTCAGGGTGACCTGCCCGCCGAGGGCCGCAAGGCGGCTTGCGCCTGTGTAAAGACTCTCCGTGATTCGGTCGCCTGTGGTGGCGAGAGCCGCGTGCAGGCGGGTCCGTTCCTCATCCAGGAGGATAGGATCGGGCATTGAAGGAGCAGGGAATGCGCCTTGTTCGAGGCCTACAACGAATGTTCGCGGGCGTCCAGCCCACCCGGCATCCGCGAGCCGCGTAACATGCAGAGACCCAGGCTGCGGTCGCAGGGCGTCGACCCGAGTGCGTTCGACAGCAGCGATCACCTGTCCCAAGGCCACCGTCAACCGCTGCCTGATCGGCGGCAGATCACCCAGGGCTGTCAGTGTCTCGATCAGTGCCTGGCGCGCCGCGCCGTCCAGAGGTCCGGTCACAGCCGCGTACCGATCCACCCATTGTACGCAGGCCCGGATAAGGGCGGCTTCATCGACGAGGTGATCGGGATCAACGGGTGGCACACGCTCCAGAACCGTGTCAACCCAGCTCGCCAGGGCCGCTGCGTGAGCGACTCGCTCTTCGCGCCAGGGCAGATCTTCAGTCTCGCCCTCGGCGGCCGCGTGCGTCGCCTCTGTCTTAAGCGTCTGGATGAGCCCCTGCAGGCTGCGGGCGTACGTCCCACGGCCCCAGGCAATATCGCATCGCGCAAGCAGGCGTGCCGCCTGGCCGGGACGTGGGCCATCTGGAAGATCGAGGTGAATGTCGCCGGACTGAAGCATCCGGCAGAGTCCACCGCCAGAGAAGTCCTGCTCTATCCAGCGACAGAATCCGAGGAGGGCGCGCCCCGGGCGGGTCATGGTCACAGGAACGCCTGAGGCAAGTGTCACCGGCACGTCCAAGCGGGCACAGATCTCCCGGATCAGCGTGACGTATGGCTCATCGGTGGTGCAGGCGATCTCGATCGCGTCCCACGGGGCGCCTGACGCGAGTGCGCGTCTGAAGACCTCATGGACTTCGGCCTCGTGGCCCGCGGCGTGAAACCACTCGAGCGTTCTGTCGTTCGCAGGAGGTGGGGCCTGCTCTGGCGAGAAGAGCCACGGAAGCCGCTGGCTATCGGTGAGAGCGGTCACGGGTGATGATGAAGGGCCAGATGCGCCCGCTGAAGCCTCGATGAGACGACGCGGAACGGGAAGCCCACCGGGGACCGAATGCCGCAGATTCACCGGTATCCCTGGGAGCGCCGAGATCAGGGCCTGCTCAAGAGGCCGCCAGGCGACATCGGTGGGGACGAGCAGCAGCCGGGGTCGGTCTGCGCGGTGGGTAGGCATCTGGTCGATCGCGACCTGGAGCATCAGTGCGGAATCAGCCAACTTCCCCTCGTGCAGGTACTGCTCGTACGCCGCCAGGAGGTGCCGAAGTTCGCGTGCCTTGAGAGGAGAGACGAAGATCTCGTCAGACAACCCTTCAGATGTGAGCCCGGCAAGACGAAGCTCGGTTATCCCCGACCATAGGGCCTCGGACAGCCCCGGGCTCTCGACCAATCCGCGAAAATAGTCGCGGCCGGTTAAAGGGGTCTCGGCTAAGAGTCTCACGATGAGCGCAGGACCGACGACGTCATTGAGCGGCATGATGTGGCGGGAGGCCAGGATCGGCGCCGCGATGGCTTGTGCGATCTGCACAGGTGTGCCCGGACGGAGGTTCACCCATGCATGGCCTGAGAGCGCGAGTCGATCAGAAATCGTGTGACCAAGTGCCAGAGAGGGCAGGACGAGCCACTTCTCAGCCGTCTTGTGCTCTCGGCAGATGTCGATGAGGCTAGCGATGAGGGAATCGTGGGTCATTGTCTGTCCGCGCTCAGTCACCTACCTGTAAGGCTGGGGCACAGTGTACCATGCTCATGTGGCAACTAACGCCACATTCAGGGCTACCCCGATTGGGATAGATCATATCTCAAAACGGGTGACCGAAAGGGTGTGCCCCTTCCTTACACGCCTGGATCTGGCTGAGATGGCTACTAACTCGTGAGATCTATTGAGGAGAATCATTTGTGAGCGAATTCTAATCTTGGCACTGCTCCTGCACAAGGTAAGAAGTAGACGATGACCAACGATCAAGGGCATGAGGGTAATGGGTTATAGAAAGTGAGGAGGTGAATCGAAATGAAACGTCTGTTCATGGTTGTTGCAATCCCCGGTCTGCGCCTGACGATGGCGTCGATTTCCTGGGCCACACAGGTCTCTAACGAGACGTCCCGGAACAGAGGGGGGTCGGTCAACATGAACTCGTCTACAAGCAGCAACAGAACCGAGCAGAAAGCCGCGTGCATCGAGAAGGCGACCACGGACCAAGCCAAGGCCGCATGCGAGAAGACGTTTGCGGAGCAGGCCAACAAGAAGGGTGAGGTAACCACGATAGCGCCAGGGAAGGCTGTTCCTCTGCCAGAGCCGAAGCGGAAGTAATCTTTTCCGGCTTTAGTGTAGTCTAACGGTGATGAGGACGAAGTAACTTGAGCAGTTCATTTCGGTGCGTGCTATGCGCCGCGCTGGGGAGGGATGGTGTTACCATGAAGAAATTGGCAATTACTTTAGTCGCAGTAATGCTATTCGTTTCTGTTGGCGCCGGCACAGCTTTTGCCGGTGGTGGGCGGCACGGCGGCGGGCGGTACGGTCATGACCGGCACGGCGGCGGTCACCATGGTGGCTTTAGTGCGGGGGATCTATTCCTCGGTACGTTGGCGGTCGCTGGAGGGGTGGCTATTGTTGACACAATTTTTGGTGGATGGCAACGGCCCGTGTACTACCAGCCAGTAGTCTACCAGCAGCCGGTCTACTACCAGCCACCTCCACCGGTGTGCTGGGTTGAGCAGAGTACCGTCTTTGACGCGTACGGGCGTCCGGTCGGGACCATGCCGACGCAAAGGTGCGCCACGCAGCGACCCTACTAACGTGGGGCGAGCATGCGAAGCGAGGTGTGGCTATCGCAAATCATAACACCTCTTACGGGTTGACGGTTTAAGTCAAAAGAAAGCTGAAAATCGCGCCATGATGTCCCGAACACGGACAGGGGGTCGCGAAGTTCTTTCTCCAGCTTGCATAGGCCCTGACGGATCCTGGGAACATCTCGTGGTCCCTTGTTTTGTCCCTTGACACGTTGAGGCCTATGCCATAGATTGCCGGTATGATGCAGTATAATGAGGTCATAGAAGGTCACATGCCATGCCAAAGGTGAAGCTGTTCGTGATGGTTGAGGAGGCTCAGGATTGTAGCATCCGGCTCTTGCACGAGAGGACCCGAGTGCCGATGAGCGTCTACATCCGGGAAGCGCTCGATGACCTGATCGAGAAGTATCGGCCTATCCTGTAGGAGAAACAGCCAATCGCGCGGATACGGAGGTAGCAGCGGTGACCGAGCCAGATATTGAGCCTGAAAGTAGTCAACAGGAGCGCAAGCCGTGCCCTTTCTGCGGAGAGATGATTTTACAAATCGCAGTCAAGTGTCGCTACTGTGAGAAGTTTCTTGATCCTTCAACACAACCAGAGGATCCCAATCCGCCACCAGCGAAGCTGACCGTTGGCGATGGGGGAAGAGCGGGTATCGGAAGGTTCATCACGCTCCCGCTAATTGTCCTGTTCATCGTCGTGGGCTTGCTTTTTCCCTTTCTCGTAGTCGGTTATCTATTATTCTTTTGAGTCATCTAACGTGAGTCTATCGACAAGGCAGGAGGACAGGGGATGGGCGTTCGAGCGAGGCATAAAAACGGGGCTTGGTGAGTGTTCATCCACCATGACGGGCAGCGAACGTCGCGGTGCACCGTAAGGACAGGGCTTCGCCTTGGCGAAATCCAGGGACTTCAGTGGGGCGGTGTTGGTCACCGTGGGAACTTTATCGAGGTTCGCATGGGGTTCACGAAGCGGCGGCTCAATCTCACGAAGAGCAGGAAGATCCGCCGGGTCGATATGTCAGATCAGTTGTGTCACGCCTTCCAGCAGGCGAAAGAGATCCGTGAGGCGGAGCTCTCCATCGATGGGCGCGGGTTCGATTACGATGAGCCGGTCTTTCGCAATAGTGCCGGCCATCGGCTCGATGAGAGCCGCTACGGCAGGACAATCCTCAGACGGTGCTTGCTGCTCTGGCCGGCCTTCGATGCATCCGCTTCCATGGTCTCCGCCACACCTTCACCAGCCTGTTCCTGGCCGATGGGGAGAGCCTGGTCTACGTGAAAGACCAGCTCAGCCATCACAGCATCCAAATTACCGTGGACACCTGCGGCTACCTGATCCCCGGCTCGAATCGGGCCGCCATCAACAGGCTCGATGCCGCGCCTGCCCGCACCCACGCGACACGTCGTCACTTCTAAGTTTTCTGAAACTCCCGAAAAAGAAAGCGTTGGCGGAGGCGTGTGGGAGTCGAACCCACTAACCCGTTATTAGCGGGTTCGCTGGTTTTGAAGACCAGGAGGGCCACCGGGCCCATTCCGCCTCCAACGTGATCCGATAAGAACCTGGCAGCGCTTCGCTGGTCAGGTCAGAGCTTCAGGCTAGGCAGGATATTAGCAGCTTGATGCTTCTGATCGGCGCGGGATGTCCTACGCCGGATGCCAACTGAGAGGCCGCCCGCCCAACAGGTGGAGGTGCAGGTGATATACTGCCTGCCCACCCTCGCTGTTACAATTGATCACCAGGCGGAAGCCGCGCTCTGCGATCCCGATCTGCTTCGCGATGAGGTTTGCCACCAACAGGAGGTGCCCCAGCAACCGATCATCAGCCTGGGTCGCATCGAGGATGGTCGCGAGGTGTTGCCGGGGAACAATCAAGATGTGGACAGGCGCCTTCGGGTTGATGTCTTCGAAGGCGACGGACTGCTCGTCCTCATACACCATCTTGACGGGACGTTCCCGGCTTGCTATCTGACAAAAGAGGCAGGTATCCACATCCTCGCCTTTTCAGTACTCGGCCTTATTCTTCTTACCGTAGCGCTTGCGCAGTTCCCGAGCCACCTCTAACGGCGTGATCCCGTGGTACCCCAGTAGAACAATCGTGTGAAACCAGAGATCCGCCGCTTCATAGATAACCTCGTCCGGCGTCCCATTCTTGGAAGCCACCACAAGCTCGGTCGCCTCTTCTCCCACCTTCTTGAGGATCTGATCCTGTCCCTTGGCGAACAGGCCTGAGACGTACGAATCGGTCTTCGGATTGGCCCTGCGATCCGTGATCACGTCGAAAATCTGCTGGAGGATCGCCAGGCTCCCACCGTAGACCGCCTCAGGATCGAACTGCTGCCGAATCAACTCCTCCGGCACCTCAGCGTCCGGATGCAGGCGACGGAAAAAACAGGACCGTCGTCCGGTATGGCAAGCCGCCACCACCTGCTCGGCCTTGATCAGCAAGGTATCCTCGTCGCAGTCGACATAGATCTCTTGTACGCGCTGGACGTGGCCTGATTCTTCCCCCTTTTGCCAGATGCGCTGCCTCGATCGGCTGTAAAAATGAGTGAGACCGGTCTCGATTGTCAGCCGCAGCGACTCTTTATTCATGTAGGCAAGAGTCAGGACCTGGCCACTCTCCGCATCCTGCACAATGGCCGGGATCAGCCCAGATTCATCGAACCGAATTTGCGTGAGGTCGAATCGTTCCATGGCCTTTAATCACGCACCGGGACGCCACGGCTTCGCAGGTACGCCTTCGCATCCTCGATGGAGCATTCACGGAAGTGAAAGATGGAGGCGGCCAGCGCGGCGTCGGCACCGCCTTCCACCAACGCCTCGCACAAGTGTTCCACCGTGCCGGCCCCGCCCGAGGCAATGACTGGGATCGTCACGGCATCTGCCACCGCCCGCGTGAGCGCAAGGTCATAACCATCTTTCGTCCCATCCCTATCCATACTGGTCAGCAGGATCTCCCCGGCCCCGAGCACCTCCCCTCGCTTCGCCCACTCAACTACATCGAGTCCGATCGGTGTCCGCCCCCCGTGGGTGTAGACTTGCCACCGGAGTTTCGAGTTTCGGGTTTCGAGTTTCGGGTCCTTTGAAAGATCGACCCCACCTGCATCTGCCAACTCGGAACTCGAAACTTTAAACTCGAAACTATCACTGATCTGTTTCGCGTCGATGGCGAGCACAATGCACTGACTTCCGAACCGCATGGCAGCCTCAGTGAGCAACTCCGGGCGCTCTACGGCCGCAGTGTTGAGCGAAACCTTATCGGCGCCTGCGAGAAGCAGCGTACGGATATCCTCTACCGTCCGGATCCCGCCACCAACGGTGAGGGGGGTAAAGGCAGTGTCGGCCGTCCGACGGACCACGTCAACTAAGATGTCCCGCCGCTCATAGGAGGCGGTGATATCGAGAAAGACCAGCTCGTCAGCTCCCTGCTGGTCATACAGGGCCGCCACTTCTACCGGATCGCCAGCGTCCCGGAGGTCCACAAACCGCGTCCCTTTGACGACGCGACCGTCTTTGACGTCAAGACATGGTATAATCCGTTTAGCCAGCATGGTTTATCTCGCAGCCGCGATCGCTTCCTTCAGCGAGAATCTGCCCTCGTAGAGAGCCTTTCCGACCAGGGCGCCAATGATGTACGTCGGCTCCAGCTTGGCGAGCCTCGTCAGGTCGTCAAGTGTGGCAACCCCACCGGAAGCAATGATCGGGTGGCGAGCTGCCTGAGCCATACGGCGCAAGGCGTCCACGTTCGGTCCAGTGAGCATCCCGTCCCGCTCGATGTCGGTATAGATAATCGCCGCCAGTGGCAGATCGGCCGATCGTATCGCCAAGTCGGAGGCGAGAAGGTCAGTGTTCGCCGCCCAACCCCGTACCGCAACCTTACCGTTCTTGGCATCGATACCCAGGATGATGCGACCAGGATAGCGACTGGCCGCCTCTATCAGGAACCCCTCATCCTCTATGGCAGCAGTCCCAATAATAGCCCTCTCGATACCAGAGGCGAACGCCTGCTCCAAAGCGGCCAGGCTTCGTAACCCGCCGCCAAGTTGCACAGGGATCTTGATCGACTGAGCCACTTTGGCGACAACCGAAAGCTGCTGCGGCGTTCCAGAAAAGGCTCCGTCAAGATCGACCATGTGCAGGATCGAAGCCCCCTCCTCCTCCCACCTTCTGGCCATGGCGATAGGATCGGTGGAATAGGCGGTTTGACGCAGGGGATCGCCTTGCGACAACCGAACGACCTGGCCTCCTTTTAGGTCAATCGCTGGAATGATCAGCATCTACGTGAGGGAGGCGAAGTTCTTCAATAGTTGCAAACCTAGCATTTGACTCTTCTCGGGGTGAAACTGGCAGGCAAAGAGGTTATCTCGCCACAACACTGAGGTAAATCGGAGACCGTACTCAGTCGTGGCGGCAGGGTAAACCCTAGCCGCCGAGCTGACTCGCTTTGTCGAGTCCGGCCGCTGGTTATGGTGTCGCGACTCTTCGCTTCCAGTAACCCGGCTCACGACTACAATGCATGACAGCAACAATAAGGATGAACTCCGGTTCGATAGTGTACAAAACTCCGTAAGGGAAGACGTGCGTGAGGCAGCGTCTGACATCCTCATCGAGGACTCGCAGGCGTTCCGGAGATTCGAGAATTCGACGGATTGCAGCCTCAACGGCCTCTACGAATCTCAGGGCAAGCGTTGGATCGCGCTCTGCGTAGTAGAGGGTTGCCTCCCGGTATTCCTCCAGTGCTTCCGGGTGGAAATTCCATTTCATCGCCGAACGGCGTCACGCACCTTCTGGAGAGCCTCGTCCCCAGGGATAGCCTCGACGCGCCCGTTTCGTACTTCGTCCCGCCTGCGCTTTGCCTCCGCAACCCACAGTCGGTCGATATGCCCAAGTTCATGCGCATCCAAGCTTTCCACTAGAAGGTCCGCTAACCGCGCCCGCGATTCCGTCGATAGGGTCATGGCCTGCTCGGCCAGCTTTTCCACGGTTGTAGCCATGGCCAAAAGATACTCCAACTCTCCTGAATTCTCAAGCGATAGACATTAACGTGTAGGAACCTTCATCGCGGTTTTTCTCTATCGAACTGAGTATAGACGCGGTGGTGCATGGTGTCAATGGTGGGAAATCGAGGGGGTGTAAGACAAATTTATGGGTAATATTGACTTTTCCCTTTTTTTGGCCTATCATCTGATTGTTAATTGAGCAATCAGATAAGGAGGCCTTATGACAACACCACTTGAACAACTGGAAGAGCGCCG
>NZ_NVQC01000038.1 GCF_003044035.1 Candidatus Methylomirabilis limnetica | reverse complement strand
TGGTTGAAATAGCCATTGAGAAATCCTCCCGTTTTCTGCAAGGGGTGCAGACCGGATTTTACCAGATGCCACAAGGCTTACAGAGGATTTCATGTTAAATTCACCCACTCGATTACGCGAAGAGCCAATATAAATTTGATTCCGTTGGGGCCCTCTATATTTTTCTCGGTAAATACGATTTATCCACAAGAGAGCAGCAAAAGGAAAATCGTTGTCAGCGTACTTGAGCCTCACGTACAATGATCGCTCGTGAAAGCTGTTCAGGATGCCATGAACGATGTGACCGACGGAGGAGTTTATGACCCAGACCAAGAGCGGAGGCGATATCCCGATTGCAGCACCTCTGAAGGAGCGACGAAAGTTCAGGCCGCCGACAGCGTTCGCCAAGCGGGCGGTAGTCAATCAGCCTGCCGTATATAAGGAAGCGGCAAAGGATCCGGTCCGGTTCTGGGAGCGCCAGGCCAAGGCCCTTCACTGGTTCAAGCCGTGGAAGCGGGTCCTCCAGTGGAAAGCCCCGCACGCCAAGTGGTTTGCGGGCGGCAAACTTAACGTTGCCTATAACTGTCTCGACCGCCATGTGAATGGCCCCCTGCGCACCAAGGCAGCCCTCATCTGGGAGGGAGAGTCGGGCGACACTCGGACCCTCACATACTGGGATCTCTATCGCGAGGTGAACCGCTTCGCAGCGGCCCTCAAGCGACACGGGGTCAAGAAAGGGGATCGGGTCACCATCTATATGCCGATGATCCCGGAGGTCGCCATCGCGATGCTGGCGTGCGCGCGCATCGGTGCGCCTCATAGCGTGATCTTCGGCGGCTTCTCACCGGAGGCTGTCCGCGACCGAATCCTCGACGCCGACTCGGCCCTCGTGATCACGGCCGACGGCGGCTACCGTCGCGGCGCGGTGGTGCCGCTCAAGAAAAACACCGACGAGGCGCTCAGGGCGTGCCCCGGTGTCAAGACGGTGGTCGTGGTGAAGCGGACCGGGCAGGCCATAGACATGCAGCCGGGTCGGGACATCTGGTGGACCGATTTCATCGATGACGCGCCGGCCAAGTGCGCCCCTGAGATCATGGATGCCGAGGACATGCTTTTTCTCCTCTATACCTCTGGTTCGACCGGGAAACCGAAAGGGATCATTCATACCACAGGCGGTTACCTGACCGGAGTGGTTGCCACACACAAATGGGTCTTCGATATCCAGGACAACGATGTCTACTGGTGCACCGCTGACGTGGGCTGGGTCACTGGTCATTCATACGTCGTCTACGGACCTCTGGCCAACGGGGCCACCACCGTCATGTACGAGGGCACCCCGGACTACCCGGATAAGGATCGCTTCTGGCGCATCATCGAGAAGCACGGAATCACAATCTGCTACACGGCGCCGACGGCCATCCGTACCTTTATGAAGTGGGGCGAAGAATACCCGAATCGCTGCGACCTCTCAAGCCTTCGCCTGCTTGGCAGCGTCGGCGAGCCGATCAATCCCGAGGCGTGGGTCTGGTACTGGAAGGTAATTGGCGGCGGCCGCTGTCCGGTGGTGGACACCTGGTGGCAGACTGAAACCGGCCACATCATGATCACGCCACTCCCGGGGATTACCACGCTCAAGCCAGGCTCGGCTGCCAGGCCCTTCCCGGGGATCGACGCTGAGGTGGTGGATGAGGGAGGCAGACCCGCCACGACCGGCTTCCTCGTGCTTCGTAAGCCCTGGCCCGGTATGCTCCGCGGGATCTGGGGTGATCCGGATCGCTTCGCCAAAGAGTACTGGTCGAAGTATAAAGGTATCTATTTCACCGGTGACGGGGCAAGCCAAGATAAAGATGGCGATTTCTGGCTGCTGGGTCGCGTCGATGACGTGATGAACGTCTCCGGACATCGTGTCTCGACGATGGAGGTCGAGTCCGCCCTCGTGGATCACGCTGCCGTGGCTGAGGCAGCCGTCATCGGCCGCATCCACGAGATCAAGGGGCAGGCCATCGCCGCCTTCGTGACCATCCGGGACGGCATCAAGCCCACTCCCGAACTCCAGGCGGAGATCAAGGCGCATGTCGTCAAGAAGATCGGCGCCTTCGCCAGACCGGACGATCTGATCTTCACGGCCGAACTCCCAAAGACCCGCAGCGGCAAGATCATGCGTCGCCTGCTCCGTGACATTGCCGAAGGCCGGGCGTTGGGCGACACCACAACGCTGGCAGACGCCAATGTGGTGGCTGAGCTAAAGGCCAAGTATGAAGACCAGTAAAGGCCGCTGCCTTATTGGGTCGGGCGTTACTTGCGCATCCCCCAGGTGCCGTTCGGGATCTGCACCCACCAGCCCGGGTGAGCCGCATCGCGGCGGATCGACGCAAAGGTCTCGGCGGCCTGTGTTTTCACCTTCGTCAGATTCGCAGGGGTTGCCTCTTGCTGGGTAAGCTTGAGGATCGCCTTTGCCATCCCGTTGATAATCACTTCACGGTCCCCATTCTCCTCCAGCAGCAGCGCGGCCTCCGCCTCGCCCACCTGGGGGGGATTCGCGCGTAGGGCCGCCTTCCCATCTTTCGCCTCACCCACCAATCCCTGATCTCGAAGCTGATTCATCCGGGCGAGTCGCTGTCCGATTCCTTTATACGCGGCGATCACCTCCGGATAGCCCTTGATCTCCTGCGTAATCCGCCGCGAGAGATCGTCCTGGGCCATCGCTTCGCTCACCAACGTTACTCGCCACGTACGGATCACGGCCAGCATCGATTGCTGCCCTGGCCGCAGGCTGGACGTTGGCGACTGACCTGGCGCCTCCTTCTCCTTCTTCGGAGTCGGCTGAAGCAACTCCTCCTCCAGCGACTTGTAGGCCGATTTGACATCCTTTTCCGGAAAATAGACATTGACGGTAATGACCGCGCACGCGGCGACGCTGAGCAGGGAGCTCAGGGTGAACATCACAAGCTGTTTTCGGTATCTGCGCATCCACGTCCTCCTTGCTTGTTGTTTGTCTTTCCGGGCTTGACAAGCCTGCCCCGTACTTGATACTGGCCCGTCATTCCGTGCTTGACACGGAATCCAGCCGGGGCCTGTTGGATACCGGCTTCCGCCGGTATGACGAACTCGCGGCAAGCCGGGGAATGAACCCCCTGTAGATTCAAGACCTTTCCGGAGTTTTGTATGATCACGCATTATTTGTCCCTAAAAACCTTCAGCCTTCAGCCTATCTACCTGAATAGTTACGTTCAGTGATTTGTCTCAGCCGAGGCCCTGATCCGCTCGATCGTTTCACTGATACTTTCGAGCAGGTGAGTCAACCCGATCCTGTTAAAGGTAGGCGAGACGCGAACGTCCAGATCTTTATACCCTAGTATCGTGTGAGAAATCTCAAGTTCGTGAAAGCTCAGATCGCCTGCTTTCAAGGCTACCTCCAGTACGCCACGATTATAGCGACGGGGCACTCCAAACAGACTGAAATAGCGGATCTGCTGCCCGGCCAACTGTTCGATCAGGCGGCGGCTGATCTTCCGCTTCTCTTGCGGAGAGTCTACGGCCCAAAACCGAGCGCTGCCTTGTGCCTGGTCGATGGCAAAGTGTGGAACCACGAGGTCGGTCATCCCGTTGATCCGCCCATTAATATACCCCTTGATGGGCGGAAAGGCATCACAAATCGCGCGCAGGCTGAGCCCCTCAGTGAGCAAGGTCAGAGCGATCCCCCCTCCCAGAGGCTCGACCGTTCCCCAGCCGCTCCACCGCCCGCCCGAGGCGTCAAAGGCAAACCGCTGCACGGCGATCTGGTTTCCTGACGAGGCGAGGGCGACCTCGATGTTACGAAGCTCGATCGGGTCGTAGGCGAGTGATCTGATGGTCAGCGAGAATGGCGCCCGGGCCGGCACGTTCGATAACCTCTCCAGCGCCGTGCGATACTCACGTTCGGTGGTGTGGGACCAGCCTGCTCTCTGCTGGGTCGCGACCTGGTGCAGGGGTGAAGTCGAACCCTGGCCGACCTGCCGTGAGCCTGTCGAACCGGTCCGTCCGTGCAGCGGGATCACACCGCTTGCGCTGTCCAGATGGAAGCTGTTCGATTCTATGCTGACGTTTCGCAGGGAGAGCGCCCCGTGATATTCCTGGCCGATGAGCTCCAGATTCGCCTGAAGTTGACCGGCGAGGCGAGTGGCGTCAGGCTGGCCTCCCGTCAGAGCGGCGAGCGTTGAGCGGAGTCCCGCGACCTCCGTCCACGGGACGGTCAGGTAAGCGCGGGTCGCACTGCGGTCGTTGTGGCTGAGCGGCAGACTACCTGAGAGGATGAGCGTGAGATCTCTGTCGGTCCGAAGGGCCGTCTCTTTGATCGTCAGTAGACCCCTGTCGAGGGTGAAGGCGACGGTACCCCGGATGCCCGTAAGCAGAGGCACCGGCTCAGCCGCTTGCCGTGCCAGGCTGAACGAAAGGCCTTGAAGCGTTATCGCGCCGCTGGCGGTGGGAGGTTGCAATCCGCCGAATGTGGCGTCTGCCGATATGACCAGGCGTCCTTCCTTGCCTTCGATCCGCCGGCCAGCCAGCCGACTGAGCAAGGGGGCGAGCTCAGCGGCCGAGAAGCCGAGATCTTGAGCCTTGAGCGTGACCAGGCTATCACGGTAGGCAACGGCGAGCTCAACGGGGGGCGCCTGATTCATCGGATCCCCACCGGCCAACAGCTCGCGGAGCCCTCGCACCCTGACCGAACCGGACGCCTGCATGCCCTGGCCGGTCTGGAGGGTCCCTTGCGCCTGAAGGAGAAGATGGCCACTGGTTTGGCCGGCGGCGGAGGCCGTATGCGGGACCTCAAGGATCATGCGACGCAACTGCCCAGTCACGGCGGGCGGCAGATCGATGGTTGCTGTCACGAAACCGTGGGAGAGTGTGGCCGAGAGCTCAGCGTCGAATGGGATCCCCAGCAGCCCTGCTGGCTTTTCGACGAGGGCGAACAGCGACTGCGGACGAAGGCCGCGTACCGAAAGCGTCACGCGCGCCTCTTGCAGGGGCGCAGCCCTCGAAAACGAGGCGTGGCCACGGACATCCCCATCACCGGCGGTAACGTGGAACTCGGGGATTCGAACATGGTCAGGGTCTATCTCAAGCCTGGCCTTGAGCGCGCGTAGTGGCCGACCAGCGAGGTCGGCCTGTCCGATGGCGAGCGTGCCTGTAAGATCACGCCCCGACATCCCAATCCCTTGTATGGCGATCTCGGCGTCTTGCAGCGTAGTCGCACCGTTACTGGTGGCAGCGTGGAGTTGTATCGATCGGCTCATGATCTCCGCCTTCCATGGGCGTCCTCCGTCCGGTAATGAGAAGCCGATGCGTCCACTGAGCCCCGCCACTCCGAATCGCGGCGAGGCGAGCTCCAGTCCACCGCCTCTGAGCGTAGCCATAACCTCCCCGACGGGCAGCTCCGGCCAGTGACCTTGCAGCGTAGTCGGCTCGCCTTCTATCATGCCCGTAAGGTCCGCAAGCCAGGGGAAGGAGAGCCGATGCGCCAACGCTGTAAGATCTGCCCCCCACTCGGCGACGGTTAGTGTATAGGCAGGTGGCCAGTCTCCATAACGAATGGCCGCTGCCCCGCGCGCCATCGCGCCCTCCGTCTCGAACGACCATTCGGGAATGGTTACGGCGCGATCCGAAGCATCAACGCGAAACCGCAGTGCGCCACGCAGCATAACCTCCTGAACCTGCGCCATGATCTGCCCATCGAGTGTATTTCTCAAGGCGCCGCTTATCTGGACCGACCGTCCACCGACGACGGCTCGCGCCTGCATCTCAAACAGTAGAGGGGCCGGCTTCGGCTCAAGAGTTACGTTGACATCGCCGATCCGATGGTCGCCGATCTGAAGCGCGCCGGCGGTTAAAGCGATCCGGGGAAGCTGCAATCCGGTGGGCCGGGTGGTAGGCTGCAAATGTTTCTGCACCTCCTGAGCCAACACCGCCAGATTCCATCGGCCATCGTCGAGCTGTTTGAGCAGCAGTTCCGGGCCATCGATCCGGACCTCGGTCGGCATGACCTGACGCGTGAGGATCAGCGCCGGAATATTCAGCGTTGCGGCGAGACGCTTCACCTGCAGCGCCACACCCGGGCCTTCAGGGTCAAACAGGGTAAGATGGTAAATCACAAGGTCTGCGGTCAGGTTCGGGCGGGGGCGGATGTTGACCTGCCCGACGGCGCAGCGAATCCCGTACGGGGCGCAGGCGAACCGCTGGAGGAGGGTGGGAAGGAAGAGCAGGAGCAGAAGCGCGCCAACGACAACGACAGTCGTCAGTCCCAGCAGCATAATGATCAGCGTCGATTTAAGCCTTCGCAATGGTGAAATTCTCCGGTTGAAGGGGACGCATCTAACCTCAGCATAACCATACGCAAGGAGGGCGGGAGATGGCAAGCAAATCTATCATCGACACGACAGCTACCCCACCCACGCCCTCCCCCTCGGTGGGGGGAGGGGATGCTGGAAGGCCGGGGTACCCACGGAAAATCCGGAAGAACCCCATGTTGTTCCGTTTCCCGAGAAGTTTCTTGACAGGTGTGGAAATGGGCCTAAGATAAGCTCAATATGTGCCATATCACCTATTGTTGACGGGTAACAAGAGATTTCATGGTGTGACGTGAGAGAATGGTTCCATGAGCCCCATATCAGTCCTTATCGCTGACGACAATACGCTCTTTCGAGAAGGGCTCCGGACGCTGTTGGCGCAAGAGCCCGACATTTCCGTGGTCGGCGAGGCGGCGGATGGTCTCCAAGCCATAAGGCTAGCGGAAGTCCTTCAGCCGGATATTCTGCTCTTGGATGTGAGCATGCCGGAGATGGGTGGGCTTGAGGCGCTCCCCATGATCCGCGAGAAATCCTCCCGAACACATGTGTTGATCCTCTCCGGATTGCCTGAAGATGAGTTCGTGAGCCAGGCTTTACAACTGGGTGCCAAAGGATATTTATCGAAACCACTCAACCACAAGGATCTCATCAGGGCCATCCGGGTCACCTATATTGGAGAGATCTGGGCGGGGCGCAAGGTCCTGGCCGAGGCGCTGGAAAGCTTGCGTCAGAAGACGCAAGAGATGAATCTCCCCCTCTCAGAGATGCAAGAGGCCCTGACGGATCGGGAGCAAGAGATCGTGAGGTGGGTCATTCAGGGTATGACAAATAAAGAGATTGCCGCCCGGCTCGGGATCAGCTATAAGACCGTTAAGACCCATGTGAGCAATGTATTCAATAAGTTAAAGATCAGTCGGCGGTTACAGCTCACCCTTTACCGGATCGTAGAACAACCGGACTGACCTCATGTCTGCCGTGATTAAACCCTACACACCCCTAAAACCCTCAGCCCTCTTTTTTCTAGAAAATACGCCACATGGCCTATGGACGAAAAGGATCTCTTGAGCGTATCTTGTATACATAGGAACATGTAGAAACCAAGAGCGGGGAGAACTGACAGCATGTCATCTATGATTCGTATTGTTATCGCTGAGGATGACCCAGGGCTTTGCGAGTTGTTCCGTGAACAACTCAACTTGGTGCCGGGCTTTGAAGTTGTCGGAGAGGCGCACAGTGGGCGGGAGGCGATTGCCACTGTGGAACGGCTAGATCCAGACATCCTGACCCTGGACATAGACTTGCCGGGAATCAGTGGCCTGGAGGTCCTCCCAGTGGTAAGATGGTGTAGCCCGAAAACAAAGGTGATCGTCCTCTCGGGCCACGATGAGGAGACGACCATTCTGGAGGCGCTTGAACTCGGGGCCATGGGGTACCTTGTCAAGGGCGATGGAACTAACCTGGAAAAGGCGATCCGAGCAGTGCAGCGCGGAGAGGTGTGGGCCCGGCGGCGAGTGTTGGCTCGCATATTCGATCAGCTCGTTGGTCTCGTCGGCCGCACGTTTCAGAGGGCTGAGGGCGAACCGTCGCCCTCTGAGCCTGTATTTATCTAATCTATTTCTCAATAACCGTCCGATGGCGTAGAGAGGGGGTAATGGTAATGTTCGCCTCTTGGGTAGATCGTGGAAGTCGTATTGGTTGTACGGTTGCGGTGCTCCTTATGGTCGCCTTGTCAGCGATCACGCCGGTGGCGATCGCGGGAGCACCTCTGTTCAATCGACCGCTCGGTGAAATCCGCGGGACGTCGCCCGCGCAGGTTTCCTTCGACGGGAAGAGCTGGATTTCGTTGGGCTCAGGGACGCTTCCAGTGTTCGACAAGATGCTGGTCAGGGCCCGATCCGGGATCGTTGCCTTGACCCTGTCCGACGGAAGCCGACTGGAAGCCAGTCCCACGACAGAGCTTGCCATCGCTGTGATGGGGCCTTCCACGACGGTACGCATGGCAGAGGGCAACATGTTGTTTCGATTGCGCCCCTCCTCGTCTGTTCGGCTTTGGATGCCGGGGGGGATGATTCAGACTGCGGTGGCCGGCATGGGGCGCTCTGATCACAACCCCATAGCGACCCGCGTCAGCACGGATGCACAGGCTCAGCGAGACACGCTGGGTGTGATCACAGCTCAGAAGGGGGGGATTCCTCGAGTCCGCCTGCTGTCTGGTGAGGCGGTCCTCGTCTCGCAGAACGGCTCCGTCACAGAACGGCTGAGAGAAGGACAGGTACGGACCATGCTCGCTCAATCGTTTGGGGGATTCAAACAGTACGCGGCTGCTCAGCCTGGAGGCCAGCGAACCCCTCCGCCGTCCGATCCTCCTAGCCAGGCGGCAAAGCCTGAACATGTCTGGACATGGCACCCCTCTCACCCCCAAGCGGTTCAGGGCGGGTGGCAGGAGATGAGGCTTGGCGTGCCACCAGTGACGCCTCCGGCGCCGGACCAGGATCTGCGTCAAGGCTTTGCGTGGGCGTGGAAGGATCAATGGGTGGTTGCCCAGAGAGAGTGCGGTCAATTTGCAGCGTTCCGCCGGGCTTCCAGCGGGGAGGCTGCCAAGCTCCCGCCGCCGGTCAGTCCGCCATCCCAAGCTGCCAAGTCGGAGCATGTATGGGCCTGGCATCCGTCGAACCCGCCACAGGTGTCGGGTGGGTGGCAGGAGGTGCAACTTGGCTCTCCGAATGCCGAACCGCCGCGACCGACCCAGGATCTGTACGACGGCTTTACGTGGGCGTGGGAAGAAAAACCTGAAGAGCGATGGGTAGTCGTTGAGGAATGCGGTCTCGCAGCAGCGTTCTTTGTCCCAGCGGCTGGGTGGGGGCTCGCTGCGGCAGTGACTGGGGGCACGGCAGGAGCTACCGCAGGTGGTTCATTGGCATTACACAGCAATGGAAATAACTCCGTTGCCAGTGACGTGGCCCTTAAATAGGCAATAGCCTACACCGCTCCGTCTTGTTCTGATGGGAGAGGGGATTTACGCGATCGATGCCCTCCTGTGTACTGTGGAAAACAGGAGAAGACGAAAGACCGAGAGATGTTAAAACAGAGGATAGGATCGGATAGGGAAACAGCGATTAACTATCTAAAAATAGTGACTTTACCGTATCGAAGAATCCCTCCTGACCTCCCTTTGCCAAAGGGAGGATGTACCTCTCTTTGGAAAAGAGGGGCGATGGGAGATTTTCTTAATCGATGTCAATTCAAATTTGATGCGGTTAATAGCTATATCCTGTTGTTTGTGGCGGTGCTCGCTCTCTTCGCTTCCGGTTGCGCGACAAGGTCCGGGATTTCAAAGACCGAAGCCTTGATCGCCAACGCGACCCGTGACGAGAGCCGTGGCACTATGGCCCTCAACAGCAGGATCCTTGCCATGGCGAATTCCGACAGTCTGTCTGGTGATTATCGGTTGGGGACAGGCGATCTGCTAGAGATCTCCGTCTTCGACATCGCGGAACTCAGCAAGATCAAGGCCAGAGTCGGCGCAGAAGGGCTCATGACGCTCCCGCTGGCGGGAACGGTAGCCGCCGGCGGAAAGACCGCTATGGAGCTTGAAGCGATCGTGAAGGCGGCGCTCGGCTCCAGGTACATCAGGGATCCTCAGGTCAGCGTCTTCGTGCTCGAGCATCACAGTCACCGAATTAGTGTCCTCGGCGCCGTGAAAAAGCCCGGCGTCTTTGAGGTCAGTGGCCCGCGCTCGGTAGTCGATATGCTGGCAATGGCCGAGGGGCTCACAGAGCAATCTGACCAGATCGTCTACCTGATTCGTAAAGTTGTGAAGTCGTCAGCAGCGCCAGGACCGCTTGGCTCTCAGCCCCAGACCGCATCGGATGGCAAATCCGCTCAGGAGGCGGTTCTCGAAATCAACCTGGAGGAGATGCTGGTCGATGGGAAGGATGAGTTGAACGCGCCCCTGCAGTCCGGAGACGTCGTCCACGTTCCAAAGGCGGGCAGCTACTTTGTGGGGGGATCGGTCCAGAAACCTGGTTCGTATGTCTTGAAGGGCAGGGATGTTACGGTTGATCAAGCGATCATCGAAGCCGGCGGTGTCACGAAGGTCGCAGATTTTGAAAGCGTCAAGATCTTCCGCGAGATTAAAGGACAACAGAAGCAGATCATTGAGGTCAGTCTCAACGAAATCGAGCAGGGCCAGAAAGGCCCCCTTGTGATGAAGAACGACGTGATCCTGGTCAACAGCAATGGGTTTAAGTCGGCTTGGTTCGGTTTTCTTGAGTTCATCCGGTTCGGCGTCGGCGCGTCTTTATGATGAACAATCCCTCCTCACCTCCCTTTGCCAAAGGGAGGATTTACCCCTCTTTGGAAAAGAGGGGCGAGGGGAGATTTTCTCAGTCAAGGATAGAGATAGATGGACCCCGATAATGCGCTCGTAAAGGTGAAGGGGGGCAGCGGAGGCTTGGCGAAGCCTCAGCTATGGCCTGTCCAGGCGTTTCCCGAGCAAAAGAAAGATCCGCATCTCAGGGATTACTGGCAGGTGCTCCTCAAGCATCGCTGGATCGTCCTCACCTGTTTTCTTGTCACGGTGGTTACCGTTGCCACTGCGACGTTTGTTCAGCGGCCGGTGTATAAGGCCACCGCCACCATCAAGATCGACAGGGCAGAACTCAAGATCCTGAAGTTCGATGACGTCTCGCCGTCTGCCAACAAAGAGACCGATGATTATTATCAGACGCAATACAAGCTGCTGACAAGCTATTCGCTTGCGGAGCGGGTCGTCAAACGCTTCAACCTCGACGCAAACCCGGAATTCTTGGGCTCTGGAATGCAAGGTCCGGCCTCTCCAACATGGACTTGGCTCACCAATCTTGTGGACCTCATACGCCCTCAGCCGTCTACGCAGCAGGCTTCCGGCGAGGCGTCAATCACCGAATCGCCCGTGGTGCAGAGTTTCCTGAAAAAGCTGGAGATTGAACCCGTCAAGAATACCCGCCTGGTGAAGATCGCCTTCCTCAGCCCCTCGCCGGAACTGTCCGCCCAAATTGCCAACGCGATGGCAGAGAACTTTATCGAACAGAGCATCGAGCAGAGGCTGGGCGCGATGAAATATGCCGGCGACTTCCTGGCGAAACAGATTCAAGAGGTGAGGATCAAGCTCGAGAGCTCTGATGAACTGCTTCAGCGATTTGCCAAGCAGAAGCAATACCTCGTGCTAGATGAAAAACAGGAACAGACCACCAAGCAGCTCTCACTGCTCACTGATGCCCTGATGAAAGCGCGCAGCGAGCGGCTGGCGAAGGAGGCGCTGCATCGGCAGACTCAGGGACAGGATTTTCAGTCGATCCCATCGGTGTTGGAAAATCCGCTGATCTCTAGCTTGAAGACAGAGTATTTCCGCCTTCAGGCCGAATACAGGAAGCTGTCTGAGACGTTCCTGTCGGACTATCCCAGGATGGTGGCGCTGAAGAGTAATATCGACGAAGTGAAGATAAAGCTTGATGGTGAGGTCCAAAGGGTTGTCGATGGCCTCCGGTCGAGTTATGAGGCAGGCCTGAAATCGGAACATCTGCTCCAATCAGCGGTGGATAAGCAGAAAACGGTGACCCTCAAGACCAACGAGGATTCCATTCAGTACAACATCCTGAAGCGAGAGGTTGACATCAACCGCGAACTGTATTCCGGCCTGTTGCAGCGCATGAAAGAGACGGCTGTCTCTGCGGGACTCGATTCCACGAATATTATGATCACTGACCTGGCGAAAATTCCGCTCTGGCCCGATCGCCCTAAGAAACTGCTCAACCTGACGCTCGGGATCGTCCTCGGTCTCGGCCTGGGGATCGGCCTGGCGTTCTTCTCCGACTACCTTGACAACACTGTCAATAAGATCGAAGAGGTAGAATCGACGTTCGCATTGCCGATTCTGGGGGCCGTGCCGGCATTAGCCTCCGTCGAACGAAGGAGGCGGCTGAAAGGAACGACCAACAACGGCCAGGACGCGAAGTCGTTTGAACTGGTCATGCTCCAGGATCAGTCCTCGTTGGTTGGTGAGGCCATCCGGAACATCCGGACCTCGCTCCTCTTCTCTCTCCCGGAGAACCCTCCTAAGCTGCTCCTCGTGACCAGTGCGGAACCGGGCGACGGTAAAACAGGCGTGTCGATCAATCTCTCTGTCGCGCTGTCGCAACTTGGCGGTGACGTTCTGCTCATCGATGCGGATATGCGCTATCCCGATTGTCACCGGATCCTGGGGCAGGATCGAACGCCAGGGCTGTCGAACTTCCTTGTGGGAGACGCAGAGCTTAGCGCCGTCATCAAACCAACGGCAACCTCCAACCTCTCTCTACTGCCGGCGGGACAATCCCCACTGAACCCGGCAGAGTTACTTGGCTCCGAGCGGATGAGGGATGCCTTGGAACTGCTCTGTCAGCAGTTCAAGTATGTGATTATCGATGCGCCGCCGGTGCTTGGGTTTACCGATAGCGTCCTGCTATCCACATTCGCCGAGGGCACCGTGTTTGTTATCCGTGCAGGCAAAACGGTTCGAGATGCCGCTCAAAGAGCGGTGAGAACGCTCAACGCAGTCAACGCGAAAATCTTGGGCGTCGTCCTGAACAACATAGATCTGCATAGCCACGGGTATTCGTACTATCAGGACTATCACGACTATTATCATCGGAAATCCGAACGGCACGGTATCGTCGCGAGGGGGCACCATGATCGAAGCAATACCCCAGGAGCCCCCCACGCCCATGAGCATGAAAGTCCGGACTCTCCCGCCGATATCCCTTCCCCCCTTGCGGGGGAAGGATAGGATGGGGGGATGTAGGGGAGGGCTTTATGCCCTCCCGCTTACCGGGCGGGGATAAACCCCGCCCCTACGGATCAGGTAGTTGAGGGGGACTTTCGGGGCAGTACCTCATGAGCCTTGACTCGCCAATGGGCATGAAAGGCCGCACTCTCCCTCTTACCCTCCCCCCTCCGAGGGGGAGGGGACGGGTGGGGGGGACCTTAAAACCAATGAACTGCCCCGCGGCAAGCTGCGGGGTATCGTCTTCTGTTCTGGCCCGTCATTCCGTGCTTGACACGGAATCCAGTCGGCCCTCTGGATACCGGCTTCCGCCGGTATGACGAACTCGCGGCAAGCCGCGGGGTATCGACCCTCAACAAAATGACTATGGAATAGTTTTCCCGCGCTAGTTTTAGGATGGGAGATGAGATCGCATGGTCCTCGAGTTCAGGACGTCGTCAAGCAAGGCCGCTTCCCTCCTACTGCTCGCCTGCCTTACCACCTTGGCCTCCTGGATGATCGTCCGTCCCTGGGCGGCCAGCTTCGCGATCCCCGCTCTTCCCCACGACCCTGAACTGCTCCGTGCCTGGCGGTCGCATCCAGAACACCCCCAGTACCAGCATCAGCACCTGGGAAAGATTCGCCAATACAGCGTGAGCTTCCAGGACTATCAGGAGGCGTTGCGTCACTATCGACTGGCCCTTTGGGAGAATCCCCTTTCCAGCCGCACGTGGTTCGATGTGGCGAGGACCCACTGGTGGTTAGGTCAGGTCCAGGAGGCCAAGCCCGCCCTCAGGCTTGCGTTGTGGTTCAATCCTAGCAATGCGAGGCTGCGTTGGGAGGCCGCACTGTTTCAGATCCAGCTTGAGGACTACGAGGCCGCCATCGCCAACCTGCGACATCTGGTGATGACCGAGCCAAGCCAGCGCCAGACCTATTTCACCCTTATCCACACCCTCATGCAGCCCGCCGATTTCATCGACACGACCTTACCCGCCGAGCCGGGGGTCTTGTCGGACTACCTGGACTACCTGATCAGGCAGGGGGAGGCTGAGAACGGAAGGGTGGTGTGGCAGCGGCTTACCGCTCTCCCTGCTGTCAGCGTGGATCCCCGCCTCGCTTCAGCGTATGTCGATTTCATGCTTGAACACAAGGACCTGTCAGAGGCTACGTCTGCCTGGAACCTGCTGTTGCGATTACGGGGGATTGGCAGGGGAGGCGGTGACCTTGACAATCTAATGTGGAATGGCGGGTTCGAGCGAGACGAGACGTGGGGGGCCGGATTCGATTGGCGGGTTGGACGGAGCGCTGGGGTAGAGATTGGGGTTGGTGCGTCGAGCTCCGCGGAGGGGACGCGATCGCTCAAGATCGCCTTTGATGGCACTCGAAATCTAGATCTGACCGCTGCCTCTCAGGTGGTTCCGGTGATGCCGGGGACTCGCTACCTACTGAGCGGTTCCATCAAGACCACAGGCATCACGACCTCAAACGGCCCCTATCTGGAGGTAATAGATTTTCTCGATGGCAGACGCCATGCCACGAGCGAGAGCTACATCGGCGACCACCCGTGGTCCGAGGTGCGCGTACCGTTTGAAACCTCTCCGCGATCTCAGGCCATTGTCATCAAGATCCGGCGAGAGACCAGCCAGAAACTCGATAATCTCATCGGCGGAACCGCCTGGATCGACCAGGTGTCCCTCAAGAAGATCCACTGACTGTGATGCCGATCCCTTCCCCTCTGGCGGGGGAAGGTGAGGATGGGGGGGATGTAGGGGCGGGGTTTATCCCCGCCCATCCCACGGGAGAGCGTAAGCCTTCCCAGTATACCCCCCACCTCAATCCTCCCCCACAAGGGGGGAGGAGGTCGGAGAGGGAATCCTCCCCTCGGAAGGGAGATGGGCGTCAGGCGTGAGGGGGAAAAATCCACCATGGGCATCCCTTCCCCCCACCAGGTGAAGGCACCACCGCACTTCCCTTCCCCCTTGGCGGCGGAAGGCTGGGATGGGGGGAGGAGGAGCGACGCATGACGTGGGAGCCGTCAGTAGTAGTGGGTATCGTTATGAGCAGAGATGGACATTGAAGAGATAAAGGCGAGGGTTCGCGACAACAGGTATGTTTACAGCCATCATGCCGAGATTGAGCGGAGAGCGGACGGATTAACCTTCGCTCAAGTAGAAGAGGCTCTATTGAATAGTAAGATCCTTGAGCAGTATCCTGATATTGGACGCGGTGAGAGTTGTCTGGTCGTAGGTTTTGCTGGGAAGATACCTATTCACGTCGTATGCGGCTGGCGTGGGGAAAAGGTAGTACTTATCACCGTATACATTCCACGCCCGCCGAAGTTCATTGACCCTTGGACGCGAGGAGAAAGACGAGGATGGCAATAGAGTGTAATTTCTGCGGCAGTGACCGCCATGAGGAACGAAGGATTGAGTATCTCTATAGCCACGAGGGGAAATACTTGCTGGTGCCGAATACCCCTGTTGAAGTATGCCTGAATTGTGGCATGGTCTACTACGATGCGGTTGTTCTCAAGGAAATCGAGCGGCAGTTCTTTGCCATTCATGGTAAGGTAGAAGAACCAGATCGCTACATTGAGATGCCGGCAAAAGCCTTTGCCTGATCGTAGGAACAAGCCGGGCAACTTCGGATAACAGTGTGTTTGCGGTCTGTTTCGCTCACTACACGCCATCGGACCCTCTCTCCCACCACCTGGTGAAGGTACCACCGCGCTTCCCTTCCCCCGTGGCGGGGGAAGGTGAGGATGGGGGGGATGTGGGGGCGGGGTTTATCCCCGCCCATCCCACGGGAGAGCGTAAGCCTTCCCAGTATACCCTCCACCTCATCGGAGCGGGAACTTTATGAAGAAGGTGGCGACTAAAATGGTACAGGTGGAAGACAACGATATGCGTACCGAATATGATTTTAGGTGTGGAGTGCGTGGTAAACATTATAGGACTATGCAAGCTGGGTATACGATGACTATCCGTAAGGCAGATGGTACAACTGTTGTTAAGGACGTGATGCCTAAAGAGGGCATAGTGGTTCTAGAGCCGGATACTCGAGCATATTTCCCAAACTCAGAGTCTGTAAATAGGGCTTTGCGGTGTTTAATCCCACTACTCCCCAAAAAGCATACAGCGAAGCCAAAGAGAGCCTAACCGCTCGTATCTGGACTCCTCTCGCAAGCTGGAATGAGCACGGCGGGGCAAGCGATTCTTTCCCTTCCCCTCCCCGGGTGAAGGTACCACCGCACCTCCCTTCCCTACTTGTGGGGGAAGGACAGGATGAGGGGATGTAGGGGCGGGGTTTATCCCCGCCCATCCCACGGGAGAGCGTAAAGCCTTCCCCTGCGACATCGGGGGTATAAGCCATGAGGTTGAACTACTATCCAGACACTGATTCTCTCTACATAGATTTGTCGGGCAAGGTCAGCGCTGACAGCAAAGAGATATCGGAAGGAGTGATCCTCGATTATGATGTTGATGGGAATATCGTGGGTATCGACATTGATAATGCTAGCAAGAAAGTAGACATGAAAGAGCTCCTCATAAGCAAGGTCCCGATAGAGGAGCAAGTTATCAAGGGCTAACAATCATACTTCCCTCCCCCCACCGGGTGAAGGTACCGCCGCACTTCCCTTCTCCCCTGGCGGGGGAAGGTGAGGATGGGGGGGATGTAGGGGCGGGGTTTATCCCCGCCCATCCCACGTGCCATGAGCCCAAGACTCTAGTGTAGTGCCTCACAAATACCTTTACAATCCGTTCGTGGTGAGCTTGTCGAACCCATGAACGGAACCAATTGAAATACTTCACCCTTCGACAGGCTCAGGGCGAACGGATTGAAAAGAATCGTTGGATATACTACACTAGGAAGAAGAAGAAGAGCGTGATGGATGGCAAGAGATAGCAAATGCCGCTTGTTACTGTGAACAACATGCAGAACGGACAACAACAAAAGATTCCCTTCCATCTCCCCTCGATTGGCGAAGAAGAGATCGCCGAAGTCGTCGAAGTGCTTCGCTCCGGCTGGCTGACGACTGGTCCGAAGGTCAGACAATTCGAGGAGGCCTTTGCCGCCTACGTTGGCGCCAAGCATGCCATTGCCGTCAACTCCTGCACCGCCGCGCTCCATCTGGCTCTCGATGCAGTTGGCGTCGGGGCAGGCGACGAGGTGATCCTCCCCACCTATACGTTTGCCGCCACCGGAGAAGTGGTGACTTACCTCGGGGCTCGTCCTGTCCTGGCCGACTGCCGGCCTGACACCTTCAATATTGATGCGGCTACGGTAGCACCGCTGATCACGCCGAAGACCAAGGCCATCATCCCCGTTCACATCGCCGGGCAGGCATGTGACATGGATCCGATCATGGAACTTGCCAGGGAGCATCACCTTCACGTCATTGAGGATGCCGCTCATGCCCTTCATGCCACCTACAAAGGAAAGATGATCGGGGCTATTGGTGATCTCACGGCCTTCAGCTTTTATGCCACCAAGCCGATAACCACTGGAGAGGGCGGGATGATCGCGACGATGCGCGACGACCATGCCGCCAGAATGAAGCGGATGAGCCTCCATGGTCTGAGTGGTGATGCCTGGAACCGGTACTCCGATAAGGGACACTGGTATTACGAGATCCTCGATTTCGGATTTAAATACAACCTGACCGATCTGGCTGCGGCGTTGGGAATCCAGCAACTCAGAAGGTCGGATGACTTTTACAAGCGACGGCGAGAGATTGCTCGGATGTATAGCGAGAGCTTCTCAGGTCTGGAGACGTGCGTGATCCCTCAAGAGGCCGACTACGGCACACACGCCTGGCACCTGTACATCTTACAACTCAATCTTCCCGCCTTGGCTAGTGGGCGAGACGAGGTCATTCGCTCCCTTGGAGAGAAGGGCATTGGGACCTCCGTTCACTTCATTCCCCTTCATCTGCACCCCGTCTATCAGCGGTCATTTGGCTACCATCAGGGAGCGTTTCCGAACGCCGAACATATCTTCGAGCGTGCGGTCTCGCTCCCAATCTATCCGGCGATGACGAATGCCGACATAGGGCGAGTGATCGAGTCCGTACACGACACACTCCACACCCTTCGGAGATAGGGCTCATGCCGACGGTACTGAAAGTTGGCCCGTATCGGTTCTTCTTCTACGCCGGCGATCGAGATGAACCGCCGCACATTCATGTGGAACGGAACAGCAAAATTGCAAAGTTCTGGCTGGATCCGATACGGCTACAAAAGAGTGGTAGATTTACTCGAGCAGAAATCGGTCGAATTCAGCAACTCGTGAATGAGCATGACCCAAGATTCATGGAGGCGTGGAATGACTACTTCGGCAGTTGAGATTGAGGTTCCAAATGCTGAAAGCATTACGGTAACCGACGATACGCTGAGCGTGGATTTGAGCGACGGGCGGACGATCTCAGTCCCACTTGCGTGGTTCCCTCGCCTTGTGCATGCGACCCAACAAGAACGAAGTCACTGGAGGCTGATTGGTGAGGGGCAGGGTATCCACTGGGAAGACATCGATGAGGATGTGAGCGTTGAGGGTCTATTGGCTGGGAAACCCTCAGGCGAAAGTCAGGCCTCTTTCAAGAAATGGCTCAATCACAGGTCTAGCCGCCTTACGACATAGCGGAGAGTGAAAGCGAGGATGAGCAAGTTACGTGGTTCTTCAATCGGAAGGCATAAGGGGCTCCTCCTCACGCCTCACGATGTGACCGAACGGTGCCGATGGAGGGAAGGCTCTCCCTCTCCTATCCCTTCTCCCGGGTACCCTCTGGGTGGGGGGGATGGAGGTCCGGCGCCTGCGGCACATAGGCAGGCATGATCGAGTATGAGTTCTCTGAACATGCTTATGATATGCTAAGGGAGCGGAACATTCAAGAAGCTTGGGTAGAGTTGGCTTTAGAAGATCCCGAGAAGAAGCAACCAAAGGATGATGGAATGCTTCACTATATTCGATCTATTGAGCAGCACGGTGGACGATATTTACGGGTTGTTGTGAATCCGGATGCCCGGCCTCAGAGAATCGTCACTGTCTTCTTTGACCGTAGAGTAAGGAGGCCGCAATGAGATTAAAGGTGGATCACAAGAATGACGCGTTATATTTTCGGCTCGATGAGTCAGCCATTGTCGAGTCCGAGGAGGTTAAACCAGGCGTAATTCTCGACTATGATGCAAATGACAACGTAGTCGGGGTTGAGATACTGGGCTTAAGCAAGCGCGTCCCAGTGCAAATGCTAAAGAGTTTGCAATTTGAGACCGTATAAGTTGATGAAATCTTTGCCTAACAAGGTGCTGCACCTGATCGCTATTCCGCTACGCTCCATTGCGGCAGGTGGGCTTTGTCATTATCCGGACAGGTCCCGCCGCACTTCCCTTCCCCCCTGGCGGGGGAAGGATAGGATGGGGGGTGTAGGGGCGGGGTTTATCCCCGCCCGTCTGTCGGGAGGTCTGGAGTTCTCCCCTGCGAGTAGAGGCATTACCCCCCCCACAAGGGGGGAGGATTCCGAAATGGGTGTCCCTTCCCCCCTTGCGGGCCACTCTTGTTAGCGGAAGGCGGAGGCGGCAGTGGGCTCTCCATCCCTCAGAAATCCCTTCCCCCCTTGAGGGGGAAGGTGAGGATGGGGGGTAAAGGGTTGAGCCGGAGAAGGCGATGCTGAAGCGGGCGATAGATCTCATATTCTCCCTGGTGGCGCTTGTGCTGCTGTTGCCCATCTTTCTCCTCGTGGCCATCGCCATTAAGCTGGATTCCCCAGGTTTAGTCTTCTATGCTCAGGAGCGCGTCGGGAGGCGCGGGAAGACCTTCAGGATTCTGAAATTCAGATCTATGGTTGTCGATGCTGACCAAGTTGGCCCTCATCTGACAGGGAACGCCGACCCGCGTGTCACTCGGGTGGGCAGATTGCTCAGGCTGCTGAAGATCGACGAGCTCCCCCAGATCATCAATGTCCTGAAAGGCGACATGAGCCTTGTCGGGCCTCGTCCGGAGATTCCTGCAATAGTTGAACAGTACACGCCAGAACAACGCGCGATCTTGGAAGTCAAACCGGGAATCACTGGTCCAACGCAACTTGCCTGGGTAGGTGAGTCGGATACGTTTCCTCCTGGAGTTGATGTCTATGAACACTATACCAAGCAGTTCATGCAGGAGAAACTCGAGAGCGACCGAGAGTACGTCCGTACGCGCTCGCTTGCCGGTGATCTCTGGTACGTAATCCGAACGCCTATAGCGATAGGGGAAAGGATCCTCACAACACTGAATCCGCCCCCCCACATACAAAAATATGCGAGGTTGACGCTGGACTGCCTCGCTGTTATTGCGGCAAACCTATCGGCTTTCATGGTCAGGTTTGATTGGGCACTTCCTGAGAAGGAGACGCAGCATCTCCTTTACGGCCTTCCCATTGTCTGCGCGGCCTATCTCGTATCCTTCGTAACGCTCCGGACCCATAGGAGCATCTGGAAGTTTGCAGGCGTAGAGGACCTGTGGCAGATTATCAAGGCATCAGCTATAGGAGGAGGTCTGCACGGTTTCGCCGTGGTCCTTATGGGATGGCATGGCTATCCGAGATCGATTCTCATATTGACCATGCCTTTGACGGTCCTGCTTACAGGAGGGATGCGGCTCCTCGTGCGGTCGAGCTTCAGCCTTCAGCCTAAACACCTGAGTAGTGACACATCCCCAACCAATAGCCGCAAGGTTGTCATTATCGGGGCAGGGGAAACCGGTGAATTGATCGCAAGGGAAATCCTTGGCAATCCGTTGTCGGGTTACGGACTCATCGGATTCGTCGACGACGATCCCAAAAAGCAGGGGGCGACCATTCATGGCCGGCCTGTGCTCGGCACAATCGACAGGCTTCCTGACATCGCGAAGACGTATGCGATTCAGGAAGCGATCATCGCGATTTCGACCGCGACTGGTAACGGGCTACGCCGCATCGGCAGCATCTGCGCCGGGGCTGGTCTGGAATTCAAGACCCTCCCGTCTTTTACCCAGCTCGTGCGGGGGGATGGAAACCTGCGGTATCTTCGAAAGGTGAACGTTGATGAATTGCTTGGGCGAGAACCGGTGGCCATCAACCGAGAGGCGATTACCGAGTTTTTCCGCGGAAAGCGGGTCATGGTGACCGGAGCGGGGGGATCCATTGGTTCAGAACTATGTCGGCAACTTATCAGTTGTGGTGTTGAATCGCTCATCATGGTCGAACGCGCCGAGAATGCCCTGCACCACATCTCATTGGAGATCCGACAACATTCCCCCGAGGCCAACGTAACGGCAGCCCTTGCGGACATCAAGCATATTCCACGCATGTCGGAGATATTCGAACGCACGAGGCCGCAGGTTGTGTTCCACGCCGCAGCCTATAAACACGTGCCGATCCTGGAGGACCATCCGGGAGAGGCGGTTCTCAACAATATCATCGGGACGAAACGTCTGGCTGAAGTTGCGCAGAAGTTTGACGTAAACACCTTCGTCTTCATCTCAACCGATAAGGCCGTGAGGCCGAAAAGCTTGATGGGGGCGACGAAGAAGGTGAGCGAGATGTACATTATAGCCCTCAATCGAGTCCTCCGACAGTCACACGGGTTAAGCGGGACGCCTCATTTCTTTGTCGTGAGATTTGGTAACGTGCTCGGCAGCGCCGGAAGTGTGGTGCCCCTCTTCCAGAAGCAGATCGAGAATGGAGAGCCCATTACTATCACAGACCCACAGATGACACGCTTCTTCATGACGATACCCGAAGCGGTTGGACTGGTGTTGCAGAGCAGTACGATGGACTGCGAGGAGGACGTGTTTATCCTGAACATGGGAGAGCCGGTCAAGATCGACGAACTGGTGAATAACCTCGCCCTGACGTCAGGTCTGAACCCATCGCGAGTCACAAAGCGATACACAGGATTGCGCCCAGGGGAGAAGTTGCACGAGAGCCTTTGGGACGACGACGAAGTTCTGGTGTCAGAATATGACCGGATCTTCGCGGTGCGGCAGCCGCAGGCCTCCTTCGGGGATATGGAGGAGCGTCTTAACCGCCTCGAAACTCTGGCGATGGTTGGCGACGTGCCCGCCCTTCTGCGACAGATACATGACATGATCCCGAGTTATGCTCCTTCTCTCAAGGAGTCTGCATTCTCGGTTCCTGAGGTTGGTGAAAAGTATCGCATCCTGGTCATTGATGATGATAAGACCCTCTGCGATTTGGTGAAAGAGGCCGTGAACGGTACGTATGAGGTGGCAACAGCCTGTAGCGCCCGCGACGGATTCGATCGAATCCAGCGTCAGCGCCCCCATCTCATCCTTCTCGATGTAAAGCTGCCGGACCAAAATGGTCTCCAGGTGTGCCAGGCGTTGCGTGACCACCCCCAGTATCGAAACATCCCAATTATCATGATGACAGGATACGGCGACAAAGACGATGTCGTCACCGGACTCAGGGCCGGCGCAGATGATTACATCACAAAGCCGTTCCGATTGGATGAACTTCAGGCCAGGATTGCAGCGATATTAAGGCGGAGCGCCTGAAGTTACGCATCGTATGGTGTTATTTTATTCGGCTCTCCCCCCCACCTCAATCCTCCCCCTCAAGGGGGGAGGAGGCTTAAAGTGTGATCTCCCTTCAAGGGGGAAAGAGGTCGAAACTGTGGGTGATTTATCCCTTCCCCCCACCGGGTGAAGGTACCACCGCACTTCCCTTCCCCCCCACGAGGGGGAAGGTGAGGATGGGGGGGTAAGAGGAGGTCGAAACTGTAACCCACAGTTTCATACCATGAGCCTTTATTCAGTTGTGGGCCCGTTCAAGGGGGGAGGAGGTCTAAAGTGTGATCTCCCTTTAAGGGGGAAAGAGGTCGAAGCTGTGGGTGGATTTGTCCCTTCCCCCCTACGAGGGGGAAGGTGAGGATGGGGGGGTGAGGGGAGACACTGGATGCCCAATGATAACTGCGATGGACGCGAGAAATCACCGCCTAAGGCCGTGATCGCCTGTATCGGCGCTGGCTACTAGGGAAAAAACCTGGTTCGAAACTTCGCCGACCTTGGCGTCCTTTCCTGGATTTGTGAATCGAGCCCAGAGCGGCGACAGCAGCTCTGGGCCGAGCATCCTTCGGTAAGGTGTGCCGACTCCTTGGATCTAGTTCTCGCTGGTCCGGATGTGGTTTTTGATACGTGCCTATCATGTTGGGTCATGCAATACCTCGTGGGAGGTTCAGATTTCCCACGAATTGTGTCCGAAATACGTCGCGTTCTCGTGCTAAGCGGACGTCAGATTCTCATCGAACAGGCCAGCCTCTCTGGTCGTTCCTCAGGAAGCGTGGCCCGAGCGAGCATGGAGTCCGATTATATTCCCGAGCTGTCGAAAGACTTTCGTGTCAAAACTGTACGGCGAATTCGCAGTAGGCAAAATTCCAAGCTATCCACTATTTTCATCCGTATGGCTAATTGTCTACCGGGGCTATTCGTTTGCTCTCTGAACTGGCTGGCCCGAAGGGAAATGTTTCTCGCTCAACGTGCAGATGAGAGCTATCTTCTTAACGTCCCGTATTATGACATCCTGATCGAGGCGTAATCCGATGAAAACATATCCGCGGATTGAAGTGCTCTCGGCGATACTGAGGTATCTCGCCTTCCTGGGATCCCGCGATGCGTGAGCTTGGATGGGTATCGGACACGCTGTGGGAGGACGTCGCGCGAAATTGCGAATACGCGACGTTTTTCCACACGCCGGCATGGGGCAGACTCTTCGAAACGGCCGGACTAGCAGTTCGTCGATGTGCACGAGGTTTCTTGCTGGACGACCAGCGCGTGGCGATCGTGCCTGCCGTCGAAACTTCAATCCATCTGGGCGGGCTTATGCATGGGTACGCGATGACTGCAGCAAATGTTTACGGTGGTGTTATTTCGACGCGTCGTCTCGCTCAATGGGAGATCGAATCTATCCTTTCAAGGCTGACCGGCCCTCGTACAATCGAACTGACGATTGTTGAGAATCCGTATGCGCCGTTCGAGCTGCCCAGGCCGTTCCTTGCAAGTAACGACTTCACGCACGTTCTCGACCTCTCCGCCGGGATTGATCAGGTGCTTCGAGGAACCAGCCATGGTAATCGGTATAGTGTAAAAAAGGCGGTGAAGATGGGCGTGAAAGTCCGAATCGCGGAATCACTGGAGGATTTCAAAGCCTACTATGCAGTCTACCATGACAGCCTCCGACGGTGGGGGGGAAGTGTTACGAGCAGATACCCATGGCAACTTTTCGAAGCCATAAGAGAGTACGCTCAGTCAAGTGAAGCGTGCCGGCTGTGGATTGCCGAAGTGCGTGGTCTGGTGGTGGCGGGCGCTTTGGTTTTTTACTGGAATGGCTGGCACGCGGTCTGGTGGCATGGTGCCGGGCTAGAATCGTATTTCTCGTATAGCCCGACGAACCTCTTGCAATCCGAGATTATCAGGGATGCTCACGGGTGCGGATACCGGTGGTACGACTTTAATCCGAGCGGAGGACATGCGGGCGTTGTGGCGTTCAAGGAGTCCTTTGGAGCCGCCCGAATGCGGGTAAAGGTATCGCGTTGGGAGAATCCGATGTACCACGTTTATAGGCGCCTGAGAAGGTTGATTCGGTGAGGGTTAAACGGCTGTTAGCCGGATGTGAGAATTAAATGAGCAGGTCAAAAATAGCCGATCTCAGCGAGACCTTGTTACATACTCACGACAGGACAGTTCGTTTTCCGTGTAAGGGGTCAAGGGCAAGAGGTCGATCGTACCGTCTGGAAGCCAACATGAGGAGATTCGTGGTGGTTGTGGACATACTGTACATTTCCGGCGTCGCCCAGACTCAGTACCATGCGGTCTGACTACTGGTTATTCTTGGTACAACTTTACTTCTTAATCCAATGGACACGCTGATATCCGACTCCAATGTTCTCCATCAAAAGACCAGCACCGAGAAGTGGCTGTACATGGGGTCAAGTGGACGACTGTTTCTGCCATCTTCCGTGTGGGTCTTCAGACGCTCAGGATTGCGATCCTTAGCCGCCTTTTGACACCCGTCGATTTCGGTCTAATGGCAATGATTTCCATTCTGCTCGGCTTGATTGATGCCTTCATGGATCTAGGAACAGGTAATGCGATCATTCAACGCCGTGATACTACCTCTCACCAGTTGGCCAGCCTATATTGGCTCAATCTTACCTTTGCAACCGCGGTCTCCACCTTCATCATCGCCTCGACTCCACTATTCTCGACCTTCTATGCTGAACCTCAACTGAGAATGTTGCTACCCTGGTGTGCCCCCCTATTCTTAATTAACGCTATCGGCTTCGTTTTTCGCAATGTCATGCAAAGAGACCTCAATTTTGCTTTGCTCGCCCGCATCCAGATGATCGCTGTAACCATCGGCTCTGCCGTAGCGGTCATTTTCGCATTCCGTGGTCATGGTGTTTTCTCTCTCATTTTAGCGCAATTAGCCACGGCAGCCACTACGGCGACACTGTATGTCGCTTTTGGCCGACACTCTTGGCACCCGACATGGCACTTTGACCTTCGCGATCTCAGGGGCTACATCAACTTCGGTCTTTATCAGATGGGTGAGCGCTTCGTCAATTACATTTCCGCTAACATCGACTATCTTGTTATCGGCCGCGCTCTCGGGCCCCACGCCTTAGGCAGTTACACTCTCGCTTATCAATTAGTCGTTCTTCCTTTGACTACGATCAACCCGATTCTGACCAGCGTTGCCTTCCCCTTGTTCGCGAAGGTTCAGTCTGATAATGCAGCCTTGCGCCGCGGGTATCTCGCCATTGCCAAATTCCTGGCCTTCACGACACTACCAGTGCTAATTGGAGCAGGTCTGACCGCACCGGTTTTGGTACCTCTCGTATTCGGCCCAAAGTGGGGGGAAGCCATCCGCTTGGTTCAAATCCTTGCCTTTCTCGGCGTGTTGAAGTCTTTTGCTAACCCGTCTGGCTCCGTCTTGCTGGCAAAGGGTCGCGTGGACATCGATTTCAAGTGGGAGTGCTTTAGTGCTACCCTGAACGCCATTACGTTCGCGGCAGTTGTGCATTATGGTGTCGCCGCTGTGGCGATTTCACATGTGATCCTTGTCGGTCTGTATTTCCTTCCTTTCGTATGGATTGTTTGCCGCCTGATAGATTTGCCATTGCGACAGTACCTACTTGTTTTTGTGCGCCCTGCGACGTTTGTGACCGTTATGGCAAGCGCCGTGCTTTTGAGTAATAATATCCTGACTGTCTTAATTGGAAACCATATTGTGCTCCTTCTTTCTCTGTGCCTCATTGGAAGCACGATCTTTGTTTTACAAATCAGTTACTTTGAGCGGCAGTACATTAAAGATCTGTGGCGGCTTTTAGCGAACTAATTGCTTGGGGGTTCCCATGCCTGGCTTAGTCGGATTCACTCTTGGTCCTGCGCTCGCACAGGATGAGGGACGCATCTTAGAAAAAATGCGTGCCATGATTGCGCACCAATCATTTTATAAAGGGGATCAACTGTTTACTGATTCCCTAGTGGCTGTTTCCAGATCTCACATTAACGTCCTGCCATCTCAGTCGCAGCCACACAAAGAAGGTGAGGTTTTGGTGTGGCTGGATGGCGAGCTTTATAACCGCGACGAATTATCTAACGGACGGCACGCGAGCATATCAAGTGACGCCGCCCTATTGGGCGAACTCTTCATCCAAAATCATGGCAGCTTCTCGTTTCTGCGACGGATTGATGGGGATTACTCTGCAGTCATTTATGACCGCCCGCGACAAGCACTGCATTTGATCACCGATCGTTACGCCATGCGTCAGCTCTATTGGACAATCGTCGGTGACTCTGTGGTCTGGGCCTCCGAGTTAAAGGCGTTCCTCGCATTCCCCCTCTTTGCTCCTCGTATTGATCCCGAGGCAATCACCGAATTCCTCGAGATCGGTTATTTGCTCGAGGACCGAACCTGGTTTTTGGGTGTTCACCTCCTTTCACCTGGCAGCGTATTAACCGTTAATCTCTCTACCTCTTCTGTGCAGAAGCAGCGTTATTGGTGGTGGGCAGACATAGAACCTCTGAGGGGGCCATTTGACAACACCGAAATCGCCGAAGAGCTTGGTCGACTATTCATACAAGCGGTGCTGCGACGGTCCAGTAGCCAGCATCGGTTCGGCATCGAGCTAAGCGGAGGTCTAGATTCACGCGCAATCTTGGCAGCGATGCCCCAGCAGGGTACGTCACTCCAAACTGTCACGTTCGGCAAACCGGGCTGCGACGATATTCGGATTGCTGCAAGGGTCGCAAAACTTAAAAGGGCCACACACCACATTGTCGAGTTGACAGCTCAGAATTGGTTGCTTCCCCGGCTTGGCGGTGTCTGGTGGACGGATGGCGAACTGGCCCTTTTGCACATGCACGGCATTGAGGGGCTTAATCTGTATCGCGAATGGTTTGACATTGTTGTGCACGGACATGCCGGCGATGTCATTCTGGGTGGCAGTTTTTTGACACAGGAACTGGTTCATCGGCCAGCAAGCCGCGAACTTGTTGCCCAGGCTATGCGATGTAATCCTGATCTCCTGACAAGTTTCAAGGAATATTCGGCACTTCATACGTCTGATTTCTATTTTCTGCAAAATCGCCTCCGAAGATTCGCGTTTACTGGGATCAAGTATGCGCAAACAGCAGTCGTGTTTCGCACGCCATTTTATGATAACAAACTTTTTGAATATGTGTATTCTCTTCCCAATGAATTAAGGTACAAAAGTTTCATCTACAAGCGGATGCTTCTCCAGAACTTCCCATTGTTCTATAAAGGAGTTCCGTGGCAAAAAACCGGGGTTCCCATTAACTGGCCGTCAGTCGCAGAACGGGCTGGAAAGTTTAGGCGTCGGCTCCATCGCGCCGCTAGTTGGCGCCTGGCCAAGATAGGAATTAATTGGAAATCAGATGCGAATTACACCGATTATCCAAATTGGATCCGCCAAGAGCCAGCTCGCTCCTTTTTTTCCCAAATTCTTGAGAATCCGGCCGCATTATATCCAGAATTCTACCCACGATGGCGAGTGATCGAGGCTCTTGATGCTTTTCTTGTGGGGGGCCTGGACTATATGAATGGAATTAACTACGCCGAGATGCTGTGTCGGTATCTAACACTCGAAATTTGGTTGCAGCAAGTGTTCGAAAAGAGATATCGAGAAAGCCCATCAATGACATTATCGGGATTGGAAGCCGTGTGATGTTTTCGGCGCTGTCAGAGATAGCGGACGATTTGCCGCGGGTTAGCGCTGCGGATCTTAGGGCGCTCTTGGCGATGGCTACGGTGACGTTCCCCTAATTCTCGGGCTGCTTTGTGTGCGCGGCCCGAAGTGGGCACCCACGATTTCGATCGTGTAGGTCCTGTCCATCGTTGGACTACTTCAGTCCGTGGTGATGACTGTGGGGTGGATCTATGTGGTGAGGGCTCGGATGGATCTGCTGTAGAGGTGGGGAGCTGCCTCGATACCTGTTATCTACGCGTCGGCATTTGTGAGTGCTTATATGCCAATGCTGGTGCTGTTGGCGGGCGTTGTGCTCCTGGGCGGTGTCAAGGTGTTCAGCAGCGACATTACCGGGAGAGGGGGGGCGCCCTGCCTATAACTCCATTAACGCGGGCGTTGTAGTGGCTCTCACAGTGGTTTTGGACTTGGTCCTCATCCCTCGATACGGTGTGATAGGTGCTGCCTTGGCCTCCAGCATTGCCTATACGGGGCAATTCCTTATAGCCATTATCTGTTACCTTGCTATCAGCCGATCTGCAAGGGAGGCGACGCCATTGCAAGCGTCGGTGCCATGAAAGATAACGGGGCTTACGGTACGCCTGGTTAGTCTGTAATGACGAAGGTGTGCTATTCTTAGTTGAGAATTGACGAAGTGGCTCCTGCGTGATGAAGTGGTGTTGGCAAAGACACCCCACAACCGCACGACAAAAGGAGCCGCTCCATGAAAGAGTCATGCGAATTCAGGGACAAGGCAAGGTCAAAGACGTGGGCCTGCAAGCGCTGAGCAAGGTGCCCGCACTCGAGGATCTGAATGCCAAGATTGCGCTGATCCAAGCGCTCATCCCCCTGGGGCTTCAGGCCGTAGCAGAGACCTTGAAGGCTGAGGTCACTGCGCTGACAGGCGAGTGGTACCAGCGCAGCCGCAGCCTCCCAGGGGCCGTCCGGTGCTCCCACCAGCGCGGGTCGGTCTCCCTGCTCGATCAGACACTCCCGATCACCTATCAGCGAGTCCGGGATCGGCTGCGGCGCACAGAGATCCCGCTGCGTACCTCCCAGCAGTTGCGAGCAGCCACGGGCCGCGGATGCCGGGCTCTTTCGGACGATCCTGCACGGCCTGTCCTGTCGCCAGTATGAGATCTGCGCAGAGGCGGTGCCCGAGGCATTTGGCCTCAGTCCCTCGACCGTCTCCCGGAGGGTCATCCGATAGAGCGCCAAGCATCTGCAGGCCCTTCCGTGAGCGCACGCTGGACGGCTATGACGTCATTGCCCTGCTGCTCGATGGCAAGACCTTCGCGGAGGACGAGATCGTCATCGCCCTGGGGATTACGGTGACCGGGGAGAAGGTCATCCTCGGCTTTGTGCAAACCGCGACCGAGAACGAACGGGTCTGCGCAGCCTTGCTCCGGGCGCTGATCGAGCGGGGCCTGCAGATCGAGCAAGGTCTGCTCTGCGTCATCGACCCAAGGGGCTGCGCACAGCGATTGCTGACGGTCTTCGGGTCTCAGGCCCTCGTGCAGCGGTGTCAATGGCATACGCGAGAGAACAGTGTGGCGTACCTCCCGAAGAGCCAGCGCACGCTCTGGCGCCGCACGCTCCAGGCGGCCTACGAGCAACCGACCTCTGTCCTGGCGAAGGCGGCGCTGCTCAGCCTTCGGACCGAACTGCGGCTCCTGAACGCCTCGGCGGTCACAAGCCTCGACGAAGGCTTGGATGAGACGCTCACCCTGCATCATCTGGGCCTGTTCCGCTCCCTGGGCATCAGCCTGAAGACGACGAACGGCATCGAGTCGCTCAATGCGCAGCTCGGGGCCTACACCGATAAGGGTGATCGGTGGCGCAACTCCGAGCAGAAGCACCGCTGGGTGGCCTCTGCGCTGCTGACCATCGAGCCGCGTCTGCACCGGATCAAGGGCTACCGGCACCTGCCACCGCTGCGCGCTGCGCTTCAACGGGAGATTGCCTCGAGCACCCAACGGCAAGAGCATGTGGCGTAAGAGACATGGGAGGCCGCTTCGCATTGTCAACTAAGAATGGGATTGACTCGTAATGACGGATGTGCCATTGAAGATGTCTCTGCTGCACCAGGGTGAGCTATGAAGCTTCGCCTCTTCTACTTTGCGCCCCCAAAGAGCATTCATACTATTCGGTGGCTATCGGCATTTGTACGCATGGGCCATGATGTCCATTTGGCCACGACGGATGTAGACGCTGGGCGTGCGATTCCGGGCGTAGTGGTTCACGACATGAACGTCAAGGGGATGATTCCAGGGCCTGTGAGGTTCATTCGGCGTTGGAAGAAGGTGCGAGAAATCCTACGCGTAGTCAATCCGGATATAGTGCATGGCCACTGTGTTTCCTGGTCAGGAGGGTACGCAGCCTACTTTCGCAGGCACCCACTCGTGCTGACATCATGGGGGTCTGATATCCTGGTGGGTCCCACCAAATCCCGCTTCCGCTGGTGGGTGACGCGCTGGCGGCTGCGCCGTTGCGATCTCGTGACTGTGGACTCAGAGGACCTGAAGCGAGCGGTGGTGGCACTCGGCGTTTCGGAAGACCGCGTTGCATTGATTCAGTGGGGAGTCAACGTGGAACGCATCCACTCGCTACGGGGAAGCGGCTGCTTACGTCAACTCGCGGGAGTACCGCGGGATGCGCTGGTGGTGCTGAGTACGCGGCGCTTTGAGCCGATCTATAACCTAGACACGGTTATACGAGCTATCCCGAAGATTCTTTCTAGAATCCGGCGGGATGTGTATTTTGTGTTCATCGGAGGCGGCAGCCTTCAGGCTCAGTTCGAATCGCTGGCGAGGAATCTCGACGTGGAGAAGCATGTTCGTTTCATCGGTGACTTGGCCCACGAAGAGTTGGAGGAATGCTACGGAGGGGCACAAGTGTATGTATCTGTGCCTCAATCTGATACCACTTCTGTCTCCTTGTTGGAGGCTATGGCTGCAGCTCTACCCGCCGTGGTAAGTGATGCGCCGTCAAACCTCGAGTGGATCAAGGATGGGTGGAACGGCTGGGTTGTTCCTCGAGGTGACGCGGAGGCTCTAGCGAACGCCTTGCTTCGCCTTATCAAGGACCAGGTTGCTCGTCAGGAGTTTGGCGCTCGAAGTGAAAAGATCGCGGTAGAGAGGGCAGACCATATTACCAACATGCGCAAGATGGAAGAGCTATATCGGGCGCTGGCGAGGTCGTGAGACCGGGGTTGACGGCGTAGAGATGTTGTGGGGCAAATCCTTATAAGTATTGAGAATAGGGAGATGCTTATTGAATATTTTATTCGGAAAAAAATGGCCATTTTTCATCATAGTAGATGATGCAGGATTTCCATGCGTAAACCCAGAGAGAGATAGTGCGAAAATTACTATGGACTTTTACTGCAATGTGTTGAGTCTCGCCAAGCAATATAAGATGCGAATCCCTCTGTGTTTTACTATGAAGTATTTGGACGTGAATCATATTGCGCCAGAGTCTTCCCCTCTGCCCTATGCGGAAGAGCTTATAGCTTTGCTTAAGGAAAATACAGAGTGCATTGAATTCGGTTATCACGGACTGACTCATGAGTATAAAAACAAACCAATTGAATTCTTCGATACATATACAAATTCAAATGTGCCGTATAATATTCAACGGTTTCATATCCAGACAAGTTTCCAAATAATTGAATCGTTATTCCTTTCTAAACCGGAGGTTTTTGTTCCGCCTGGTCATGCTTGGCAGCTGGGTGTTACTGATAAAATACTTAGTGAATATGGAATAAAGTACCTCATTTCTGTTTCCGAACTAAAATTTAACGAGAGATCATATCGGTGGATGGATTCTCAATTTCTTTCCTTCCTTCCACGAACATCTGTGATGGAAATTTATCATGCTGATATCAATCTTGATAAAGGAGTTATGAGAAGGAGAAGTGATGGAAGGCTTGTTCTTATTAATGCGGATTCGGCAAAAAAGGCAATATATCCTAGAAGTCTTTACTACAATTTAAGACATCGAAGAAAGTTCATGTCGCCGCCTATTCATAGCTATATGACTCATATCGGTAATTTTTCTAATCAAGCGATGGGGTTCTGGCGGGAAGTTCTTGATTCTCTCTTAGAAAGAGAGGAGATTCATGTTTGCCATACTAATGTGGAAGCTGAGAAATATTATAAGATTCTAAGAGGCATAGCGTAATCGTCCAGTCGATTTTCATGTCGCATGCAAAAGTAAGGATGTAATGTGATGACTTTTTTCGGCACCGCATGGCTTCCCCTTCGGTCGGCCGAGTCGAAGATCTCTGCCTGGCGTTAGTTCAGTCCGGTCCGGGTCTTGACGGCGGAAAGGTTTCATGAGGCGGGTTCTGTTAATCAGCTACGCTTACCCTCCACGCCCCGCGATCGGGTCTGTGCGACTTGGCGGGCTTGCCAAGTACCTCCCTCAATTTGGCTGGGAACCCATTATCGTGACCCCGAGGCTCCCCGATGGTCCGCGGCCCTCAGCGAGAGTCATCCAGACAGAGTATCGAGATGTCGTGGGAGCGTGGAAGGCAAGACTTGGACTGGATGTCTCTCGCGGACTCCATGAGCAGCTTAAGCTCCACGTCTCCTCTATTTCAGAATCCAAGCGCCTTCACAATCGAGTTCTTAACTGGATGGAGGCAGTTATTGCCTATCCTGATCCAAAGAAGGGGTGGATTCCCTTCGCGGTCGAGGCAATCCAAAACTTTGGTCGAAGTGAAAAGGTGGATGCGATCCTGAGTTCAGCGTATCCTCCCTCTTGTCACCTGATTGGCCGAAGAGCCAAGGATACCCTCAAATGCCCGTGGGTCGCAGACTTCCGAGATCTCTGGACGCAACACCATTACTATGCTGGCGGGCGGATCCGCCGCGCGGTAGAGGGGCGTTTAGAGAGAAAGACTGTTAGTCCTGCGGATGCCCTTGTCACTGTCTCTGCTCCGTGGGCAGAACTCCTCAGACAGAAGTTCAGAGAGCAGCCTATCCACTGGATCACCAACGGTTTTGACCCTGACGAATTCGCGCCGAGAGCGCACAAGCTCACAACGACCTTTTCTATCTCGCATACCGGGGAACTTTACCAAGGCAAGCGAGACCCCACTTTACTCCTGGAGGTGATTGCAGATCTGATAAGGGCAGGGGTTATTTCTCGATCGGAGACGCGGATACGGTTTTATGGTCCACCGGGGTCTTGGTGGTTACCTGCCTTAGTCGAGCGCTGCGGGCTGAGCGACGTTGTGGAGATCTGCGGGCTGATACCGCGAGCCGATGCACTTGTGCGTCAGCAAGAGTCCCAGCTACTTCTGTTGTTGATCGGTCCCGACGCCCCAGAACTCGTTGGTCATTACCCCGCGAAGGCATTTGAGTATCTGGGTTCGAGAAGACCGATTATCGCCCTAGGAGGTCCAGTCGGAGTGGTGTCCGATCTCTTGCGTGAAACCAGCGCCGGAGTTCATGTCAGGTCGAGGGCAGATTTGCAGGCGGTTCTGATTAAAGCCTACAAAGAGTATCAGCAGTTGGGGTGCGTCTCCTACGCGGGGGATGAAACTGCGATTTCACGCTACACCCATCTGGAGATGGCTAGGAAGTTTGCAGCTATCCTGAACACAGTGACGGGGGATGGGTTGACGACCGGGAGTATCTGATGTTTCAAAGGACAGAAGTGTTGGGGCGCCCTAATCGTACTGCCGTGTGGCTGGGTGCAACCATTGGCGCTGCCACCGTTGGGTTATGGCTGATGAGCAGCCTCTCTCGTCAAGATGGGATTTATTGGTTTCTAGCTGGACTGGATCTAGTGTTGAGCTTTATCTTCTACCCCTTCGGCGTGCTCCAATTTATCTTTCTGAATCTAATCGGCGAGCTCACTTTTGAAGATGCGTCTCAATTGACTCCGGTGAGAATTCTGGGACTTGTGATTGTCTTTCGGCGATTGATTGATCTGGCTTTTCGTGGAATGCCCTTGAAGATGGCGAAGGCTCCCATGCTGGTCTGGGCTTTCCTATTTATGCTTTCACTTGGCGTTTCGATCTTCGCCTCACAAGATATTTCCGAAAGCTTGACAGTTTTATTTACCTATGTACAGCTTCTAATTATGTTCTTTCTCGTCATTGATTTTGTGCGCGGCGAGGGAGAATTCAAGTATCTTCTCATGGTGTTCGTTCTCAGTAGCTTGGTGAACGCAGGGTTCGCGATATATCAATTTCACTTCGAGAACATGGCGCGAGTCGGAGGCACGATTGGAAATGCGAACCGATTTGGTATCATCCAACTCGTCCTGCTCTGCCTGATCGCACCTGTTTTCGGATCATTATCAGCAGGCTGGCTGAGGTTTGCTATGTGGCTTGCCTTGGGCCCGATTGCCTACAGTATCTTACTCTCATTCTCGCGTGGGGCTTTCGTCGCCGCTGTGGCTGTACTTTTGTACTACTTACTGTTCTTGCGATCTGGCGGAGTTCGGCCCAAAGTGGCTCTGGTTGTGGTCATCCTTGCGGCTTTCGTGTTGGCGCCAGAGGGTTTCTACGATCGCATCGACACTATCCGGATCGCCCTATCCGGGACACAGCTACGGGAGGGGTCAATTCCGACGCGGCTTCTTTACTACAGAGCGGGCGTCCAGATGGGTCTGGATCATCCCTTAACTGGTGTTGGCCTTGGACAATTCAACCGCCATATTGCGACTTACGCCAATCTGCGTACGGTGGAAGCCCGCGGGGCGCATAATATGTACGTCTCGGTGTTCGCCGAGACGGGTATAATCGGTCTTATCGCATTCCTAGGATTTCTCGCCACGAGCTTTGTGGCGGTCAGAGGTCGCCAACGACTGAGCTTGTTGGGGACAAGATTCGGGACAGCCTTTGCCAACAGTGCGGAGTTAGGGAATACGGCTCTCCTGTTCGGTGGACTGTTCGCGAGCTTGGAGTACTCAAAGGTTCTCTGGATACTGTTAGCGCTTGCCGCGGCGGTACGGAAACCTGATAACAGTGAGGACGTGGTACTTGGATGAAGATCCTGTATATCATCGGCGGCCTAGGTATGGGAGGTGCAGAGCGACAGCTCCTTTATCTGGCTGAAAGCATCGCCCGGCTTGCGGACGTGACCGTAGTCTCTCTTTCCGAGTCCGACATTGGATTGCAGCCGGAGTTCGAGCGTCTGGTTGGAGTGCAAACCGTTCTCTGTCCCAAGCGCCCAGGGATAGACACCTTGCTCATCCCGCGCCTTGTGACCTTGTTTCGGCGTGAGCGTCCAGTCATTGTGCATACGTATCTCAGGACGGCGGGTTACTGGGGGCGAGTGGCTGCATACCTAGCCGGCGTCCCAATCCGTATATCTAGCGAACGGAATATTGAAATTGAACGAGGCAGCTTTGCAAATGTGTTAGACCGAATACTGTCATGGGTGACGGATCGAGTAGTCGTGAACGCCGATGCCATTCGAGACTACCTTATCCATACTGAAGGGTTGGATCCACTGAAGATCGACGTCATCTATAACGGGGTCCCGGCCTCTCATGCGCTTCTGGGGCCCGAAATGCACACGATGCGCCGGGAACTCGGATTAGGGGAGTTCGAATATGTGGTGGGGTTCATCGGTCGTCTTGTTCCCCAGAAGAACCCTGGATTGTTTCTTGAGATGGCTCAGGCCGTTCTCCGCAGCGGTCTCAGGTGCGGGTTCTTATTGGTTGGGGACGGACCGTTGCGGGCAACACTTGGCGAGCAGGCTCGCAATCTTGAAATCGACAAATCTGTCCGATTTGCTGGAGTTCGGAACGACGTGCCTCGTATCCTTGGTGTGATCGACCTCCTGGTCCTGACATCGGACTGGGAGGGCCTCCCCAACGTCATTCTCGAGGCGTTCGCGGCAGGCGTTCCCACTGTAGCCACCAATGTGGGAGGCGTTGGTGAGTTGCTCGCGGATGGGGTTACGGGATACATAGTACCGCCGCGTGATGTGCCAACGCTCGTTGACCGCGTTATTCGCATGCTAAGCGATAGGGATTTTCAAGGCCAGTGTGGGAGGCACGGACGCGAGTACGTCCAATCTCGCTTTTCGATCTCCGTGATGATTGACCAGACCGTTGCCCTCTACAACTCAGTATTGCGGAGTCGGGGTCTTCCCGACCTTCGGCCTGGCTAGTTGGAGCACCGGGGATGGCCATCTCTCAGCTTCGAGTTGCTGTGTTCACCTCTCAGGCCCCATGGGGGAAGAGCGAGTCGTTCGTGTTGACGGAGATCGCCGAGCTTCGGCGCCTGGTCGAGGCCGTCCTTGTAATTCCGGTCCGGCCAGGTTCTGCACTTTTTCATGGCGAGTTGGCCCGTAGGATAGGTCAGTATACGATTCGGCTACCGGTGATCAACCCCATGATTCTGGGCTACGTGGCCGCCGCGACCCTCTGGTCGCCAAGACGTGTGGGGCAGGCGTTCGCGGAAATCATCAAGGGCGCAACAAGCTTTCGCGTATTGATGAAAAACCTTGCAGTGTTTCCTAAAGCTGTGTACGTCGCCAGACTCATTCGGCAATTCGGGGCTCATCATATCCACGCCCATTGGGCATCGGTGCCCGCCACCATGGCCCTCGTAGTCTCTCGTCTTACAGGAGTGTCATGGAGCTTTACTGCCTACCGTTGGGATATTGCCGAGGATAACCTCCTCCGCGCTAAGCTCCTATCTGCTAGCTTCGCTCGCGTCGCTTCGCTTGGTGGTCAGAACGAGATTCTTGACATTACTGGGGTAAGGGAGTGCCAGACTCTTTTCACCATCCACACGGGCACTGAAGTACTGGAGGATGGAGGCGCACTATGTCTCAGGAGCGATCGGGAGTTCTCGATTGGATGCATGGCAAACCTTGTAGAAAAGAAGGGGCACTGTTACTTAATTGAGGCCTGTCGATTGCTCCAGCAGCGGGGCTGGCGTTTCATCTGTCACATCGTGGGTGATGGACCCCTCCGGGAAAGCCTCGAAGCCTTAGTGCGCGAGTATGGACTGCACGAATGTGTACGGTTATGGGGCGCCATCCCGCACGACGAGGTCATTCGTATGCTCCGACGCCGAGAGATCGATCTAGTTGTCCTTCCCAGCATACACACGATGAACGGCGAGCGCGAAGGGATTCCAAATGTGTTGGTGGAGGCTTTGGCGCATAGAGTGCCGACGATCTCAACGACCACCGGGGAAATTCCTGAGCTGCTTGGCGACGGCGCTGGAGTCCTTGTCAAGCCGGCCGACGCGGGGGCTCTGGCCGACGCTATCCAGTTAGTTATGGAGGACTCCGCCTATTCGGAAAGCTTAGTTGAAACTGGATTCGCTAGGGTTTCAGCCGATTTCAATATCCGAACGGTGGCTGAGCGGCTCGTAACACTCATGGAAGGCTTCGGCGGGATTGGGTAGATGGTTTCGTCGAACTTCCAACAGTGTAGGATACTGGTCTTTGAGTGATCTTCCCAAAGTCTCTATCGTCATTCCTTGCCGGAACGAGGGACAGTTGATCGGCAAATGCCTCGATTCCATCGTTGCCAATGATTACCCTAAGGATCGCCTTGAGGTACTGGTGGTCGATGGGATAAGTGAGGACGAGACCCGGATGACTGTGCAGAGCTATGCTCATGACTATGCATTTATCAGGCTGTTGAATAATCCGAAAAAAATTACCCCGGTTGCTCTTAATATGATTTCGCTAGAGTAAAAGGGACCCACCTAACACGGCAATGATCGAGCAAAAGGAGCCCACTCTGATACGCTCGCTGTTTCTCGTGTGTTCGAGCAAGACCACACCAGAGACAGGGAGGGAGAGGAGTGCTAGGGATGGATCAGTACGAGCTCATCAGGACGGCCGCTCGGGTGTATCAGAAGAGTATTCGTCAGATCGCGCGGGAGACTGGGCATACACGCAAAACGATCCGCAAGGTTCTAGCTGGCTGGGAGCCTAAGTACCGGAGGAGGCACGAACCGGCCTCCCGGGTGATGGACTCGGTCGCCGCCATCATCGAGGGCTGGCTCCGCACGGATCAGGAGACCCCCAAGAAGCATCGCCACACGGCGCACCGGATCTGGACCCGACTGGTCGAAGAGTATGCCTTTCCGGGTGCGGAGTCGACAGTTAGACGATGGGTGCGGGAGCAGAAGGCTCGGCTGGGATGGCCGACAGTCACAGCGGTCATCCCCTTAGACCCGGAGCTCGCGCAGGAGGCGGAAGTCGACTGGGGAGCTGCCTGGGTCCGCATGGCAGGAGAGGAGCGGCAGGTCAAGCTCTTCTGTATGCGATCGCGCTATTCGGGCATGCCCTTTGTGCGGGCCTATCCGTACGAGCGACAGGAGATGTTCTTCGATGGCCACACCCGAGCCT
>NZ_NVQC01000037.1 GCF_003044035.1 Candidatus Methylomirabilis limnetica | reverse complement strand
GGCGAAAGGGTGATCGTCTTGGCGTGGCGGCCGGCATAGCGGGCCGCTGCACCACACCCACACGCAAGCTGCGGGCCGGCGTGGTCGGATTCGTCGGCGTTGAGGCGCCCCTCCACCGCGCGACAGGCGACCCCGAGCGCCTGTCGGCGTACCGCCGTCTCGATCGCCTCGAAGTCGATCCCCTCGGCCGTGCCCGGACCGATCAGCGCGTCGACCTCGGCTTCGATCTCGGCAACGAAGGCGCTTTTGAAGCCCCCTTTTTGGCCGCCGAGGGTTCGGCCGCCTGGGGGGCTTTAAGCTGATCGTTACACAGTTTTTCGCTGACATCGACCAACTCACGGATCAGGCGACGAAACCGACGATATGCTGTAATCTGCTCCAGGGTCTGCGACACCGCCGCGGCCGGGATAATCTTGGTCCGGGTCTTGCCCTCCACCGCATGGGTCAAGGACCAGCTGGGGCCATGCCCTCGCTCGCCCTGACCCGCACATCGGCAGGAGGGCTTGCCACACTTGCGATAGCGCGCCACCAGAGAGCCGGGCCGCATATCCCCTACGGAGACGAGTTGCGCCCGCAGTGCATCACGTTGCCTTGAGAGTGCATCAATCGGCGGAGTAGATGGTCCCATGGGGCCTCCTTTCTGACAGTTAATAAGACTGTCAGAATTATACCCCAAGCCCGCGCCCACTGCAACTCCCTAAGCAGCCTCACTTTTATGTCGTGCACCCCTCCCGCAGATGCGCCTTGATCTCGCACCAGCGGCGCGCTAGAGTACCGTCTGAGAAGTCAGCTCCTCGCGCGCGTAAAAGCCAAAGACTACCCAGGTCACCCCATCAACGGCAATTGGTCAGGCCTATGTGTAGGTGCCTTCGCAACATTGGTCTCGTCGGGATTTCGCTTGCTATCGCCGGCGTTCTTTGGGGATGCTCAGTTGGCCATCTGAGCAGGTCAAAAACCGGCGCCCTACTGCCCGCACCATGGTCCACCCACAGCCCAGGACTTCCCTACTACGTCGCCACCACCGGCAGCGACGCGAACCCCGGTACTGACGCTCTACCCTTCCGCACGATCTCACACGGCGTCAGCGTGCTGACACCAGGGGATACGCTCTACATCATGAGCGGCACCTACGCCGAGGCGCTGATTCACTCAATCCCGCCAGGGACGTCTTGGGACAGCCCCGTCACGGTGGCCGCCGCGCCAGGCCACACCGTGACCCTCAAGCCCGATCCTGGGGCCGAATTTGTCCTCCTCTTCCAGGGTACTCAGCAGTACATCATCATTGATGGGCTGATCCTCGACGGCACTAATGTAGGCTACGATGTTATAAAAATCACTTGGTCGGTGTCTGGTGATCCAACAACTTCAGCTCATCATATCCGAATTAAAAACAGTGAAGTTCGAAATGCTACTCTATACAATGCCGGAGCGCACAAACAAGGGGTGTTAATAGCAGGAGTTGGTGTTGATTGGAATGAATTCATTAACCTCAACGTCCATCATAATGGTCTGACCTCTTATGACCACGGCTTCTACATCCAGTCCAGTCACAATGTAGTGGAACACTGCTCAGTCCACCACAACGCAGGCTACGGCGTGCATCTCTACAATGGGTATGACCGGCGAACCGACAGTAATATTGTGAGAAACAACGCGGTCTTCACCAATGGCTGGCGAGGAATCCTCCTCGGTTCAGGCGATGGGAACGTCGCGTACAATAATGTTGTTTGGGGTAATAGGGGAGGCATCCGCGTCAACTTTAGTAGCCCCACGAACAGTAAGGTCTACAACAATACAACATACAATAATACGGACTATGGCATCTTAGTGGAGTCTGGTACCGGAGCTATAGTGCAGAACAACATTGCCTACATGAATGGCACTCCAGAGATTCAGGATAGCGGGACCGGCTCCGTCATTGACCGCAATCTCGTAGGCATCGACCCGCAGTTCGTCAATGCGGCAGCGGCCGATTTTCGCCTCCAACCAGGTAGTCTGGCGATTGATGCCGGCATTGCCGTCAGCCTAGTGACTACGGACATTGCGGGTACTCTGCGCCCGCAGGGGAGAGGCGACGATATTGGGGCCTTTGAATTCGCCAATCCTTCGCCATGAACCAAGAGTGAACCAGCGACAGAATCACAGATAGGGGACGAGACATGGTGATCACGACTGCCGCGGTGGATACTTCCGAACAGCCAGACGCCTAAGTACATGCCTGCGCACTCGCTGGACAATCCGATGTAGCACTCTAACTCCGCTAAAGAAACGCCGGATCTTACTCCTCTGATCGCATGGGACACTCGCGATACCAGCGGGGGCATTGGGGGGGGCGCTAAAATCCGAGTTAACGCTCTTTCCGCCCTGATCAACCCATTCCGCGAAGCGTCTGAAACAGGCCAACCACACCCAGATCTGATGGGGCCTGTAGCCATAGATCCAGTGGCTTCCTACAGCCCCCTGAACGAGGTGGCTCAACTCTCGGATTCTATTTGGGTCAAACAGACATGTTTCGGCAAACCATTCGGGGTCGATGTACGCCTGGAGTTTCTTAAAGAGCGGTCCGCTTGTCCAGGCAGCGTATTCAGCAAAGTTCGGCAATAAGCCGGCTCGTGCACCCATCGTTCTACCGCGTAACGCTCGGTTGGTTCGGGCCCATGGCAGTCTCGCTAATCTCTTGTCAAGTTGCTCCAGCGCCTCCTCGTAGATATAGTCCGTCCGACGTGCCGGATGAATTGACCACATATAGGCGTAGACCTTCGGGTGCGTGAACATCTGGTATACTGTGCAGTAATGATTGATGATGCTCATAGCATGCGCGATCATGCCACGCATATACTGTCCATGCATTTCATGCTCTAACACTACATAGCCTGGCTGTCCAGGTGCACGATCATGTAAAGCTGTAATATCCGCCAATACGCCCTCAGAGGCAAGAGCAGCGACCTCGGGGCTGAGTAATCCTAGGAAATTTGCTGGATGCAAGCCATCGAGTTCCAGAACATGGCGGCCGCTAAACTCCGCTCGCCCTACGGAATCGCCGTAACTGCCGGCTAATACAAGGGCGCCTCTAGAGACATTCTTGAACCAGGTCATCCGATGCAAGTGCTCTGGCGCGACAAGGCAGCCGAGCAGCAGCGCAGTGGCCTCAATGTTCTGAGCAACATCTTCGGGTACGATAGCAATGTGCTCCCAATGAAAATTAAGAAGATCTGCAACTGCTCGAGCATATACAACATCGCGTGACTTCTCCAGCCCCCAGGTCAGCGCAATTGGCTTAGATTGCAGTCTACCTTCACGATATAACTTCGCGACAACACCTGCGATGATTCGACTATCCAACCCACCAGACAGGAGCAAGTAAATCTCATTGCGTTCCCGACACACATCCAACGCTTCTTCGCAGAGTAAGGAGACCAAATTAGCGGCGATTTCCGAATATGGCGGCCACAACGTGTCATGCGGCGGGATCCTCTCGAGGCGAACCCTTCCGTCGTCCTCGATATGCGACAGCCACGGCCTGCGCCGAATCTCACGCACCAGTGTACGATCACCACAAACGTAGCCGAACGACAGGAGGGACAAAATAGCGGCAGGATCCCATGTTAATCGTCTATCGCATCCGGCAAGAGCATCGCTGTAGGATCTGTGCCAAATGCCAGTTGGGTCCTGATAGAGCGGAGGTTGAAACAGATGTAAACTCGTCGCTTCGTCTCGCCGACTTGACTTCTCTGGACCTCTAATAGATCTCATGGGCGTCGGTTTCTCTGTGGCTCCATTAGGTATCAGTCACAGATGGACTAGCGGTACTTTACACGGCTCGGCAGACCACGAAGAAACCGTTGAGACTCAGATCTTCGTCAGTCATCTCGAGAAAGGGAGAGCGTAGTCTCGATCGGATGGACTGGACCTCCGATAAACTGAGCATTTTCGTCGGTTCGAATTTTTCGATAACAAACCGGTTCTTTTCAAGCGCAGCTCTGTGCTGTGGCCAACGGCATCGGTTGACGCGGCTGATATTCGATGACATCAGGCGCCACAAACCCTCGCTGTAAGTAAGAAATTGCAAAGGGTGAAGCTCTATGCTGGAGTGGTTATGGAGATCTACCTTATGAATCATTCGGCCGCCGTCACGGATCAGCTTCCTACAGCAAGCGTACGTTTCTTCGATATCGTACACATGCTCGAGCACCGCTCTGGAAATGATGTAGTCAAATCGAACCTCTCCGAGTGCGGCCACTGCCTCCTCGATGGGGACATCCGGTAAATAGCGAATGGCATCTCCGACAATGCCGTAATTGTTACCGAGGCAACGATTCATTCTTTCCTTGGCAAGCGGGGGTGCGGCCTCCACTAACGCGGCCAGGATGGCATATTCTTTGTCCGGATCACGATAGGTAAAGAATCTGTCGATGCAGACGACCTGCTTTACCCCTAGACCGACCATCATCAAGGCCACGCCAAGGGAATCCCCTGGTCCAATCTCAAGGATATCTTTCTCTTCGAAGGCCTGTTTCTCGATGCTACCAAATTTGAAATAGTCCTCGAATACGGTGACCACATAGGCCACGCTTTCTGTGACTCCCTTGTGAAGGTGAGTAACGCCATCGAGATTGTAGGTCCCGAGGCGAAGGCGATGTCGAAGCCCCCAGTAGACATTTTTGAAGATTCGGACCAGAGGAATAACGCCGGGAAGAGCCGCAAGGCGTTTCTTTATGGACTTGTCATGGACTTGGTTCATCTAGACCATCACGGAGCGTTTGATAACTTCCGCCTGCAATCGCTAAACCTTACTGTATCTCCGGCCGAACTATTCGAGCCAAGCCTTAACTTTCATCTTATCATGTCATGTCAGCCGATCGCATAAGGCATCAGGAATCGCACGGCACGCTCGACATCGCGTTCCCCGATCCGCGAGTGCATCGGAAAATTCACCACCTCCCGCGCCGCCCACTCGCCCTCGGGACACATTCCGTCCCGCCACCCAAGAATTGCGACATTGGCCCCCTTGGGGTGAAGGGGATGGTCAAACCAGTCTCCCAGTTCGATGTGGAGTCGACACGCCTCGGCAAGAACTCGCTCCTTATTCGCTACCCGGACCGGGTAGCGAAGCAATATCGGGTCGGCGTATGCTGGTATTCGGAAGATCGGTAGACCAGCTCCCACAAGGGCATCATCATACAGACGCTTCAGCCTCCGCCGATGGTCTAGCACGCGGCTTAGATTCGCGATCTTCCTCCTAGCAACCCATTTCTGAAGGCCGGACATCCGCTTAGCATAATCGATGGGCATGACACCTGCCAGTTCACCTTCGGTTGAGGAGCCCACGAACAGGCCGGTCCGTGCTAACAGTCGGTAGCTTCTCAAGGCCATCCAGTAAAGCGACGGCCACACCAGCGCATGGTACGCAAGAAGCTGTACCGCCAACCTCGCGACTTCCTGTGTGGCGGGGGCAACACACTCAACCGCATGGAATTTTCGAATCCGCTCCGCCACCTCCGGATTACTCGCGACGGCCCATCCTCCCAGGCCCGTCGTCAACGGCTTTGACCACTGTCCACTGAAGAAGCCTGCATCCCCTAGCGTCCCGACCTCTCGCCACTCCCCAGCAACATCCCGATAGCGACTGCCCACGGCATGAGCGCAGTCCTCGACAACTGCAATGCCACGCTCCCCCGCCCACTGGACAACCGCTGCAGTATCAGCCGGAAGCCCGTATGTGTGCTGGAGCACAACGGCCTTGACGCTTCCTTCAGCATCCGCTTGGACCGTTGCCTCAAGTTGCCTAATCGAGATGTTGTATGTCTCGGGATCAATATCCACGTAGAGCGGACTCGCACCCAAGAAATGAACTGCCGCTGGAACGACTACACACGTGTAACCGGGCACTAACACGATATCCCCACGCCGTACCCCCATGGCCTTCAAGATGGCATAAAGAGCTACCCGTCCCTTCCAAAATGTGCACACATCTGAACCAACGGCGGCATCACAAGTATCCTTTAACCATGAGAACGCCTCAATTTCCATAGCGCCACACCCTAGCGAGCGTCGTGATTCCCCACAGCGAGCCGAGGCCGTAGCTCAAATGCAGCACGAGGAATACAACCGGCAGCAGCACCCGCAAACTCGCATGTCTCCCCTTGGAGCTTCCCAGAGCAGCGGTCATTGCGCTCACGAGGTAGGCCACAACGATGGCTCCAAACAACCATACGAAGGTGGGGAATTCAAGTGCCAAGCCGCCACTGCCTACCAGCCCAGCCACGAAGCCGAGCGGCAAGAAATGTCGCCAAGAGAGCGACCATCCTGTCAGAGCGATGGTGTAGATGTTCCACTGACCATTCTGAAAGTTTTGCTTCCACAGTCCCCAGAGGCCGACGCGGCAGTAGTAGTACGAGTATATCTCTGGCGTAAGAAAAATCTTTCCGCCAGCCCCTCGTAAGCGCGAGTTGAATTCAATGTCCTGGTTACGGACTAGTCGTTCATCAAACATTCCAACATGGTCAAACACCTCTCTTCTATAACAACCAAACGGAACCGTATCAACCCATCTGGGCTCTTTCACTCCGATCCTAAAGCATGCATTGCCTACGCCAAACGGATTAGATAGGGCAAGTGCAATGGCCTCGGCCACAAGCGTCTGCCTGGCCGGCACGGTAATCCAGACCCCTCCGACGTTGTCCGCGTGGGTCCTTTCAAGCCACCCAACGAGCCCCGAAACATAACTAGGTGGATACGTACTATGGGCGTCCATTCGCATAATGATTTCGCCTGTTGCGTTAGCAATCCCGATATTAAGTCGTTTTGACAACGCAAAAGGGACCCACCGTGATAAAGCAAAAGGAACCCACCTCTGTTCAGTGATAGTCGGGCCTGTGGGAAGCATGGGAAAGCCGGAGGCTTTTCCATGCTGCGGTCGAAATCCG
>NZ_NVQC01000036.1 GCF_003044035.1 Candidatus Methylomirabilis limnetica | reverse complement strand
TGGTTGAAATAGCCATTGAGAAATCCTCCCGTTTTCTGCAAGGGGTGCAGACCGGATTTTACCAGATGCCACAAGGCTTACAGAGGATTTCATGTTAAATTCACCCACTCGATTACGCGAAGAGCCAATATTTTATGAGATTGTTAAAACAGAAAGGACAACAATGCTGTTTTCCGCGAGTGGCCCAGTTTGTATCTCGACTCCTGCCCGACGCAGCGCTGTCCCTGCGTATTCTTGGCTATGACATGCCTGGCCAGCTGGGCCGGACGCGGATGCGAGTACGACCAACGATCACCAGTGAACCCGAAAGTTCACTGGTGGAAACCTCTACCAGGAGGCGCTCGAGTGCGTCCTGAGTCTCCTCGATCGTCGTGGGCCACCCCCGAAGCCGAACAACACCATAGTGTGCTCCAACTGGGAAGGATCGCTGGTCCGCGAAGTCCTCGTCGAATGTGATGATGATCGCCTGACACGCCTGAGCCCAGTCGAAGACTTCACGGTCACTCCTCCCGGCCAGACCTACCTCGGTCGCGTGGTGCACGTCCCACGAAGGCCGCAATCCGCGAAGCCACGTGGGGCGACAGCTTGGGGTACGTTCTGATCGAAAAGGACCGCGAACGGCTCAGGCACGCTGGACAACCTTCTCCTCGTCGATTACTTGGCGAGCATAGCTGAGAGCTTCCGCCACGTCTTCGCGAGTTAGATCCGGGTAGGCTTCGAGCACTTTCTCGATCGTGTACCCCCCTGCGAGCATTCCGAGAATGTTCTTTACCATGATGCGAGTCCCGCGGATGCACGGCTTTCCGCTGCAGACCTTGGGGTCCACGCTGATCCGGTCTTCCATAGTTTCACCTCCCGTGCCTGCTTCACCTCGACTGTCTGGATTGCCTCTCCGCCGAGGTTATCTTGCGTGCACCGCTCGAAGAAAGTGAGAAGCGAAAATGTCCACCTTCGTTCTGCGTGGCGCACATCCTTAACGGAATGCTCCGATGATACGCATATCATCAATCACGGTCAACGGGAGATTGCCTGCGGAAGACTCTCCCTCTTTCGAGCTAAACGTTATGGCTTCGTGGCTGGCGTTACCACGCCAGTTCCCCTCCGGCCTGACTGTCTTCGGTCGTTGCCTGCCGCTCTCTGCATCTCGCCTTCGGCGCCCGCCTAGCTGCCGTCCCGAGGGCTTGGGGGGGCTCCCCCGCTCCTTGCGAGACGCACAGCTTACCCAGAGGTTCCCCTGTCTTTGTCACCGTTGCCTGAAGCGAGCATCCTCCCTCTTCGATGCCTAGGATATTAGACAACATCGAGCAATCGCTCCTGCCGGTACTGCAACAGACCATTGAGGTGGCCGACCGCGCCGACTTCTGCGTAAGTTACTTTAACCTTCGCGGGGGAAGCAGCTCGACTCTTACATTGAGAAATGGTCCGGGGGGGAAGGCCATTGCTGCCGACTTCTGGTGGGGATGCACCGTCCGCCATAAGAAACCTTGCGCGAAGCGATTAAAATAGGGACAGACATTAGTATCGTGACAATTCGTGGTATTCGCGGTCATGAACGTGCATGCCACGGATGACCCGAACCGTTGCGTTTGGTCACCCGTATTATGTGAGGCAACGAAGGAATGATCGCCAGGCGGTCTTTCGGAACGACAGAGCCTTGAATGCGCACGATGACAGAGCAGCTGCTGCAAAGAGACGGGTTCATCTGTGAGGTGCGCAGGATACTGGACGAGTCATACACGTGTTGCAGAGGGGAAGACCCAAAGGATTTTAATAAAGAGTGTTTGTCTCTATATTAAGCACGCCGATTCCGAAGCGACAGCCGCAACGAGGAAGAGGGCCGCCGGTCACGGAGGAAGCAGACCCGCTGCTCGTGTACGCCGATAGTCAGGTGGGTGAATATGAAGAGGCTCACTACGTGCCGGAATATGAGGATGCCGCATGACGCGTGTGCGGATGACGTGGGCAGGCATCTTCTTGACGCACTCTTATTTCGGGTGGTATCTTCTCAACTCAAAAAGCACATTCCTATCAAAGAGGTTGACGAGCGCCTCGGTGTCGGTCTCTGACTGGAAGGTGACGCCCTTCTCGATGAGGAAACGCTTCATGCCAACGTAGTTCTCGATCACGCCGTTGTGGATGAGGGCGAACGTGCCGTCGGAGCGGAGGTGGGGATGGGTGTTGGCGTCGGTCACGTCGCCGTGGGTGGGCCAACGGGTGTGGCCGATGCCGGTGGTGGCGCGGAATGTGCGCGGGGCGGCGAGCTTGGCGAGGGTATCGACGCGGCCGATCTTCTTGACCACCGCGATCTGCCCCTTCCCCCGGACGGCGACACCGGCGGAGTCATAGCCGCAGTACTCCACGCGCGTGAGGCCTTCGAGGAGGATGTTGACCGCACGTTGTGTGCCTACGTCGCCGACGATACCGCACATAATGTCCGGGTTTTTAGTTTTACGATGCTGTTGCCTGCGCTACCGTCGGCGCAAGGCATTTGCCCGAGACCCTTCGGCTTCACACTTTCGCGGAAAAAATGATAACACGTTCTCCAGTAGTGGCAGTGATCATGGGCGGCGGCCGGGGCACCCGGCTTTATCCTTTAACCAAGGAACGCTGCAAACCGGCGGTGCCGCTCGCCGGCAAATACCGCCTCGTCGATATCCCGATCAGCAACTGCCTCAACAGCGGCATCAACCGGATCTTCCTGCTCACGCAGTTCAACACCGCGTCACTGCACCGGCATATCCAGAATACCTATAACTTCGACCCCTTCGGTGGCGGCTTCGTCGACATCCTCTCGGCCGAGCAGACCGAGAAGACCACCGACTGGTATCAGGGCACTGCCGACGCTGTGCGGCGCAACCTCACCCATTTCCGCACCTACCCGCACGATCTCGTGCTCGTGCTTTCGGGCGACCAGCTCTACCGGATGGATTTCCGCCAGATCATCGACCAGCATATCCGTACTGCCGCCGATGTGACGATCTCCGCCATCGCGCTGCCGACCTCCGCCATCGCAGGCCTCGGCCTGATGCGCGTACATGACGACCTCTCGATCGACTCCTTCGTCGAGAAACCCAAGGACCCGGAGGTGATCCAGAGCCTCGCCGTCAGCCCCGCCATCGAGCAACTCCTCAAGACCCGCTCCACCGAAAAACGCTGCCTGGCCTCGATGGGTATCTACGTTTTCAAACGCGAAGTCCTGCAGGAGGCGCTCGACAACAACATGACCGATTTCGGCAAGGAGATCATCCCCGGTCTCCTCGGCAAGAAGCGCCTCTTCAGCCACCTCTTCGAGGGGTATTGGGAGGACATCGGCACCGTGCGCGCCTTCTTCGAGGCCAACCTCCAGCTCGCCCATCCGCTGCCGTCGTTCAACTTCTTCACCCAGATCGATCCGATCTACACGCACGCCCGCTATTTGCCGGCGACGAAGGTAAACCTCTGCACGATCGACCATGCCATCATCGGCGACGGAAGCATCATCAGTCAGGCGCACATCAAACGTTGCGTGGTCGGTATCCGTTCGGTACTGCGCGAAGGAGTGGACCTTGAGGACGTGGTGATGATGGGCGCCGACTACTACGAGTCGGATGTCGACTTCGCGGCCAACGCCGCCAACGGTATCCCCAATATCGGCATCGGCCGCAACTGCCACTTCCGCACCGCTATCATCGACAAGAACGCCCGTATCGGCGACAACGTCACGCTCAACCCGGTGGGTAAGCCCAACGGCCATGTGCGCGACGGTATCGCCATCGTCGACGGCATCCTGGTTGTGTCGAAGGGGGCGATCGTGCCCGCCGGCACGGTAGTGTGAGGGTGGAAAACAAGTGATCTGCGCTCTACACCCCGCGCAATCCCAGATTATCGGACTATTACCGATGCGTAGAGGACTTCTTCGAGGAACTGGAGCGGGTACACGAGGAGCGGTATCACGCCCGCTTGGGGTATCTGCCACCTGAAATAGGGCAGACGATATTCCGTTACCTGGGATTGCGGCGATTTGCGCAACGGCTTTGCCCGTGTGAAATGCAAGGATCGCGGCCATGAATATCTCCTGGCATTCTCCTGCAAGCGCCGTCACTTCTGCACATCATGCCATCAGAAGCTCGTGGGAGATCCGTGACGGAGCTGCGACACAACTTGCGACAAACTCGCGACATCCCGGTACTGGGGACATGAGCCAGTTCGCCTTCCTGGAGTCCGAATAGCCGGACGTCCTCTAAGCCGCCGGCAAGGCCGAGGCGGCGGTACACGCCGATCCACGTAAAATCGGGATAGCAACCATTTGTGTAGATTCAGCTGCATCGGATGATAACCAGGGCATCAACTCGGACACGGCGTCGCCGCGCCGGTGATGCTCGCTGTTCGGCGCCATCTCCTTGACATACCGGGCATGGAATGACGAAATCTACGATGATCGACTGCAACACCCTGAGCACAGAACGCCGGACACGGTAGACGCCAATCAAGGGGCTCGAAGGAATGGCCGAGGAACGTACGCTCAGCATCGACCCAATAACCGGTGAATACACACGATCGACACGCGTCCTACTGGATACCGATACATCTCCACGTGGAGGAAAACTCATCCCTACTCGGAGGACGTGTGTAGGCTCAGCGGCCGTCTGTATGACCACGCGTTGGGCGTATGGCGTGATGCCGGTCATGACGCGACTCGCCCGCCTGGCGAACTTCACGGATCACTCACAACAGATGGAGGGTGTGTCCTCTTAGAAGTGTAATTCCTGAACCGCGTTGTTGGCAGTGATGGCGCCTCACCCATCCATCAACGTGGCGGCACGCGATGCGGCCGCTTAGGCCGGCTCAGCCCCGCATTCTCCTGCAAAGATCTATAGCGCAAAGACTAAGAGTAGGAGATTACATGAAAAGCAGCAGGTTATTTGACTCACTCTCAATGGGCACACTGCACCTGAAAAACCGCATCGTCATGGCACCGCTGACAAGGGGGCGTGCTGGTAAGGAGCGCGTGCCGAATGATCTTATGGCAGAGCATTATTACCAGCGAGCAAGTGCCGGGCTTCTGATAACCGAAGCGACAGTGATTTCACAACAGGGCATTGGCTGGATTGACTCTCCGGGAATCTTTACTGATGAGATGGTCGAGGGCTGGCGGAAGGTCACGGACAAAGTCACACCAACAGGCACGCCCATATTTCTTCAGCTATGGCATTGCGGTAGGGCCTCGCACAGTGATTTCCATCATGGTGACCTTCCTGTCTCCGCTTCTGCTGTGAAGCTGAACGGTGATCACATCCGCACCCCTCTCGGCAATAAGCCATATGAAACTCCACGACCACTGTCATTGGCTGACATTCAGACCACCGTGAATGATTACCGTAAGGCGGCAAAGAATGCCAAGGCCGCCGGGTTTTCCGGGGTAGAAGTGCACGGCGCCAATGGCTATTTGATCAATCAATTCCTTGATTCGCAAACCAATCACCGCGACGATCAATATGGTGACAGTCTTGAAAACAGATTCCGTTTTTTTAAAGAAGTGCTGGAAGCGGTGCTTGAGGTCTGGCCGCCGGAACAGGTCGGGGCCCGCATCTCGCCAAACGGCGCGTTTAATGATATGGGCAGTGATGACTTTAGGCAGACGTATCTTTATGCTACCGAAAAGTTAAATGCATTGAAACTTGGTTATCTGCATATCATGGATGGGCTGGCTTTTGGTTTTCATGGGAAAGGTGTACAGATGACCTTAGCGGAATTCAGGCCACTGTTTCACGGCATCATTATTGGAAACTGCGGTTATACCAAAGAAACAGCAGAAGAGCGCATCGCAGCACGCCATGCAGACATGATCGCCTTTGGCCGACCTTTTATCACAAATCCTGACTTACCCGAACGATTCCGGAATAATTGGCCTGTCAACCCTGCTGAAGATATGTCGCGATGGCATACATCTGGGCCTGAAGGATATACGGACTATGCGCCATATCACCCCTCTTCTTCCGCATAAGGTATCCCGCAGTTGCTGGAAATAGGGACAGCGACCATTTGTGTAGATTCACCTACGTCGGCTGATCACCAGGGCATCAACTCTGACACGGCTTTGCCGCGCTGCTGGCGCGGGCGGAGGAGTCGCGATGACTTCCCGGCGTGCGGAGGCCATCAACGAGGCATCGCGTGGGTGCTCGTGCCGGAAGCCAGCCGGTCCTCCGACAGAATTGTCCTTCCCTTCAGGACCGATGTGGCGTAGCGTATCCTTCTGACGATGACAATATCCCACGACCTCGTGCGCCTGAAGCTCGCGGAATCGCTGGCGGCCGACCCGCCCGCCCTGACGCGACGCTCGGAGCAAGTGTTCGAGGTCTCAGGCCAGGAGATCATGGAAACCCTCGCCCGCAATCGTGCCGCTGGCGACACAAGCGATGAAGCGCGGACGTACTGGTTGCCGGTCATCGACGGCCAGGAAATGACGGTGGAAATCGAACTGCCTGCCGGAGTAGCTCCAGATACGGTGATGTTTTCCATCCCGCGTGTTTCCCGTTTGTTGTCATCACCTCTGGAGACCCGCGCCTTGCACAAACAAATTGGCGCTGCCTGGTCGTGCCATCTCGATTCTACGTGCTGCACATCGACGAAATTAATAAAATAAGGAGCGCCATACCCGGTACCAACCATTTCCAGGACTATCCCCAAGACCATTTCCACCTCTATCGCCATTTAAAGGAGGCACCATGAAAGTCGCATTGCTCAAAGAACCCATGCGTATACCAGTGACCGATCCAGATTCCCTCATGGACCATTCCAAGATTATGATGCTTCGTGCTAAATGCCAAACAATGACCGATATTGCACTGGAAAAATCTCAGCGTCTTGCCGACCATGCGGAGTTTATGGCAAAGAAAGCCAAACTCGCCTTGGAACACGTTGAATTGGAGCTTGAACAACTGGAGAAACAAGAGCACGATGCTATAACAGACTTCTTCCAGAAAGTCCGTTCCACGCACCCGGTATTAAAGACATTACGAGAACGATATGGCAAAGGTGTGTCCTTTATATTCGACTCAGATAATAAGGATGTATGGATTATGGCGTTGTTTAACTCTGATGCACCACCCATACTCTCAGATGATGATTTTCCTGGTACACCGTTTGAGGAAGATGATGCTGGGGATGACGATGATCATGGTGATGAGAAGGTGAGAGGTCTTGATAGTGATACGGATGCATCTGCGTAATGGAACATAGGGACAGACACGCGCACGCGTATCGTGGAATTCGTGGTGTGTACGGTCATGATCGTGCCCGCTACGGATTGATCGAACCGTTGTATCCGGCCACCCGTATCCTGTGAGGCAACGAGGGAATGATCGCCAGGCAGTCTTTCGGCACGACAGAGATACGAATGCGCACGATGACAGAGCGACTACTGCGAAGAGACGAGTTCATCTGGGAGGCGCGCATGACACTGGACGAATAAGGCACGTGTAGCAGAGGGGAAGATCAAAAAAGGATTTCAATAAAGAGTGTCTGTCCCTATATCAATATCCTATCTGAAGTGTTCAAATGAAACGCTGGTTTAGCATCGAAAGAAAACAACAACATGGCTGATACGGTATCAAAACAATCGTCCGGTAAAAAATGGATGTTCATTGTGCTGGCAATAGTGATTGCGGGAGTCGTCAGCACTTTTCTCATTTTCAACTATACCTACAGTGAAGGTAGCCGAGCAGGGGTGCTGATTAAGTTTTCGAAAAAGGGATATGTGTTTAAAACCTACGAAGGCGAGCTGAACATTGGCGGTATGGGCAATATTCCAAATACGGCACAAGTGAACAGTATCTGGGCGTTCTCTGTACGCGATAATGCGACAGCAGACATCCTGATGAAATTAGAAGGCAAGCAAGTATCGCTTCATTATCAACAGATCATAAAGAATATGGTGTGGGATGGAGAAACGGACTATTTTGTAGATGGCGTGAAGGTGATTGAGTAATCATCGAGTCTGTGTAAGGAGTGGCGGCTAATATCTGTTGGGCAGACTTGGAGGAGAATGAACCCATGGAATGGCACGAGGCGGTTTCCATTCTGCGACCCCACATCGTGAAGATTTCGAATAGCTGCCCAACCAGCCGATGAAGCGGACTGGTGACAGAGCCGCTCACCGCCGATCGCTTACTAAAATAGGGACGGTGACCATTTGGATGGCGTAAACGCCGCCGCTCAGCCACACGTTGGGAGTAGCAATGAACTTATCCATTACGCGGTAGACGCTATGAGCCCCAGTGAAATACACAGAACACACCGAACAGGCTGGCTCCGCGCCGCTGTTCTTGGCGCGAACGACGGTATCGTTTCTACTGCCAGCCTTATCTTGGGCGTCGCGGCAGCAGGCGTAGGCACTCATGGCATCTTGGTTACAGGAGTTGCCGGCCTTGTCGCTGGCGCCATGTCAATGGCTGCCGGCGAATATGTCTCGGTCAGTTCACAAGCCGATACCGAGCGCGCGGATCTGACTCGGGAGAGCAAAGAACTGGCTGCGAACCCAGCGCAGGAACACGCGGAATTGATGTCCATTTACGTGAAGCGTGGGCTGGATGAGACGCTGGCCTCGAACGTTGCTAGTCAGTTAATGAAGTATGACGCGCTTGCCGCACATGGACGAGACGAACTGGGTATATCCGACACAATGGCCGCGCAACCAGTGCAAGCCGCATTAGTCTCGGCGGGTACGTTCGCCGTTGGCGCGGTCATGCCGCTTCTGATAGTTCTCTTGTTTCCAATTTCTGCACTCATGTGGGGTGTCGCAGGTAGCTCACTCTTCTTTCTTGGAGTGTTGGGCTTCTTGTCTGCACGCGCAGGGGGCGCACCCGTGATTGCGTCTGTCGCGCGCATCGCTTTTTGGGGGGCCTTGGCAATGGCATTGACCACTGGAGTTGGCGCCCTTTTTGGGGTAGCCGCTTGAGATCTATGGGGTCAAGGAACGCGACACCTCAGTGCAATAGGGACAGTGGCCATTTGTTTCGATTTGCCTGCATCGGCTGATCACCAAGGCATCAACTCGGACATGGCTTCGCCGCGCCGGTGTCCCTTCCCGTCGTTACGATCCGGGAGAACCATGGGCACGAAACCGACCGCTTCGCGGCTGCTCCCCGTATCTTGTAATCTCATTGTTGAGCATGCTATCGAATGAGAAGGTCGGTGCCGAATTGAACGACGTTGATGCTGTCACCCGGTACCACGAAGAAACAAAACACCACTATGACCGCCAAGCCAGGTCTCTAGGCTACATGGATTGGGCGAACCAACCCAATCCGTTCCGATGGTATGAAGGCCTCACGCGGCTCAATCTGCCATTTACGGAAAAAGACCTTGGCGCCGCTCATATGGACCTGTACCGAAGAGAAGACAATCCCGTCCGGGATTTCTCCCTCCAAAACCTGTCACTCTTTTTGGAATTGTCGCTCGGTCTTTCCGCCTGGAAGTCCGCGGGCGGCAATAAATGGGCGCTTCGCATGAACCCCTCCAGCGGTAACCTCCACCCCACGGAAGGCTACGTGGTGACCCTGGGCAACATCGCCGGTGAGCCGGGAGTGTTTCATTACAGCCCCTACCTCCACGCGCTGGAACCCAGGGCCCTATTTCCGGAAAAGGTCTGCGCGCGCCTCACAAATCATTTCGCCGTGGACGGCTTCCTCTTCGGCCTGACCAGTATTTTCTGGCGCGAAGCATGGAAATACGGGGAGAGGGCTTTCCGCTATTGTAACCACGACTTAGGCCACGCCATTGCCGCAGCCGGTTTCGCCGCCAACCTCTTGGGATGGAAGATCACGTATTTAAGCGAAGCGTCGGATGAAGACGTCGCGGCGGTGCTCGGTTTAACCCAGACGACTTGGATTGAGGGGGAGGCGGAGCATCCCGAAATCCTTTGCTACGCGCACCCTTCAAACGTGAAGGATATTCCCGCCAACCTCCCCCCTGAACTCATCAGCGAAATCGTGGGACTTCCCTTCCAAGGCCGGCCCAACCGCCTAAGCGAGGATCATATAGACTGGGAAATTATTTCGGAGATCGCCGAAGCCGCCCCCAAACCAAGAACGCCCACACAACACTGGCTCGCTCCCCACCGTCCATTCTTCCCGGGGGACGAGTCCCGGATCCGGGCCGCCCACATCATCCGACAGAGGAGAAGTGCCTTGGCATTTGACGGAGCCACGAGCATCTCCGAATCGCAGTTCCTCACTATGCTGGACAAAACTCTACCGCGCGAAGATACCGTCCCATTTGATTTCAAGCTGGGCCCCGTCCGCGTGCACCTGCTTCTATTCGTGCATCGCGTTCTCGGCCTCGCGCCCGGCCTCTACATGTTCCTGCGCGACGAGGCTGGATTTGAACGCCTCAAAACCGCATGCCGTCCTGAATTTGCATGGAAACGAGCCAAGGAAGGCTTGCCGTTATTTCTGTTGACGGAAGGCCCTTTCATGCGGGAAGCGACAGCGGTGAGTTGTCAACAGGACATTGCCGGAGACAGCGCCTTCTCCCTGGGGATGATCGCGGACTTTCGGCGCAGCGTTGAAGAAGCCCCCTACCTTTATCGGCATCTCTACTGGGAAACCGGCATGATCGGCCAAGTCCTCTACCTCGAAGCCGAAGCCCACGGACTCCGGGCCACCGGCATCGGCTGCTTCTTCGACGACGCGGTCCACAACCTCATGGGCCTCAAAGACAACCAATTCCAAACCCTCTACCATTTCACCATCGGCACCCCTGTAGAAGACCAGCGCCTACAAACCTGGTCCCCCTATGCCCACCTCACCTCCGCTACCCCCTCTGGGGAAGAGTGCGAGGCTGCGGGATAAATCCGGCGTCTACGCATCGAAAGTTCTGTGTTTTTCCCAGGGAGATCTGCAACGCGTCCCGCAGGGACCAGGGGGGGTGAGAGGCGACCTGACCACGTTGCAGAAGTCAGCAGCGGGCAGAGTCAATGAGAGACCGTGAGGCCCATCCTTATCCCGATTGAACGCGCAGACAATCCTAATGGTGACAGCGAAAGAGCTGTTGCCATATATAACGGTATCCGTTATAATCTAATATCGTGATGAGTTAAGTCGATGAGGATGTCTTGTGATAAAATCGTTTCGTGACAAGGGCACAGAGGATATCTTTGACAGGAAAAACACTAGAGAAGCCAGGCAGGCCTGTCCTCAGCAAATCTGGCGAATAGCACAGCGAAAGCTCGATCAACTTAATGGGGTCATGTCCTTCGAATCTTTGAAAATCCCACCGGGAAATCTTCTGGAAGCCCTTAAGGATGATCGGAAGGGGCAGTACAGCATACGGATCAACGATCAATTCCGCGTATGTTTTGTGTGGACTGATGATGGCGTAGAAAACATCGAGATTATCGATTACCACTGAAGAATGAAGGAGAAGAGGATGGTACGCATACCTAAATCTGGTCCGCCTACACATCCCGGCGAAATGCTGCTGGAGGAGTTTCTCAAACCTCTTAAAATAACGCAGAGCGAGTTGGCGGTAAGGCTCGGAGTTTCATATCCTCGCGTTAATGAACTAATTCATGGGAAACGGGGGATCACCCCTGACACAGCACTTCGGCTGGAGAAACTATTCGGCATGGAGGCACAGTTTTGGCTAAACTTGCAGTTGGCGTGGGATTTATATCATGTAACCCACTCATCAACTGCGAAGGAAATAAAAAAGATAAAAAGATTACCTGCCTTAGCTCACGTCTAAACCGTCTCTATTCATGCAAATATCCCAACCATGCGACTGGACACCGAAGCGGTGCGCAATCTGGTCCCTGAAGCGTTGGAACTTGAAAACGTACGATCTTGCAACCGTGACCGATGGGGTCATCGATCTTGTCCTGAATGGAATAGGAGGTGATCATGGGCTTCCAGACGCTTGACCTGTGGATTGAGGGCTGCCTCGCTATTATCACGTTGAATCGCCCAAAGGCGCTGAACGCGATCAATGGGATGATGGTCGAAGAGCTGGAGCGGATCGTGCGGCAGATCCAGGACGATCCGAGCGTCCGGGTGGTGGTGATTACGGGTGCAGGGGATAAGGCGTTCGCTGCCGGGGCCGACATCACCGAGTTTAAGGCGATGAGTCCGACGGATGCCTGGATGTTCGTCCAGCGCCTCCAGCGGCTCTTCCTGCAGATTGAGCGGCTGCCAAAGCCGGTCATCGCGGCCGTGAACGGGTATGCGCTGGGTGGCGGCTGTGAGCTGATGATGGCGTGTGATATTGTCTACGCGTCAGATGCGGCCAAGATCGGCCAGCCCGAGATCAACCTGGGGATCATCCCGGGCGGCGGGGGAACGCAACGTCTGGCGCGGTTGATCGGCAAGCAACGTGCGAAAGAGCTCGTGCTGACCGGCGAGATGATTGGAGCGCAGGAGGCCTGGGGTCTTGGTCTGCTGAACAAGGTCATTCCTGCCGATCAACTGATGGTTGAGGTGAGGAAGCTCGCCGACAAGCTGGCGATTAAAGCTCCATTGGCAGTCAAGGCAGTCAAGGAGGCCATTGAGGATGGGTATGACATGGCGCTGGAGCGCGCACTCGCCTATGAAGGTAAGCTATTTGCGCTCTGTTTTGCCACGGAGGACAAGACCGAGGGCGTGAACGCCTTCCTGGAGAAACGTCCACCCAATTTTAAGGGGAAATAGGATTTATGTAGGGGCGCCGCTTGCTGCGCCCCCAAGGGCAGGGCAAGCCCTGCCCCTACGAGAAGCGGTGCGCGGAGACAGGTTATGAAGTTCGAATTGACTGAGGAGCAACGTCTGTTCCGGGAGATGGTACGCGACTTCGCTGCCAGAGAGGTCGCGCCGCTCAGCAAGCAGGTGGATGAAGAGGGGATCTTCCCACAGAAGACGGTCAAGCTGATGGGGGAGCTCGGGCTGATGGGCGTGGCGATCCCCACGGAATACGGCGGCGCCGGGGCGGACAACGTGTGCTACGCTATCGCGATGGAGGAGATCGCTCGGGCCTGCACCTCGACCAGCGTCATCATGTCGGTCAATAACTCGCTGATTGCCGATGCCCTGTACAAGTTCGGGACAGAGGCCCAAAAGCAGCGGTATCTTACGCCGCTCGCCAGTGGCACGCTGCTCGGCTGCTTCGCGCTGAGCGAGCCTGGCGCCGGATCGGATGCGTCGGCCCAGCAAACCCTTGTTGCCAGGGACGGTGACGTCTTTGTGCTGAACGGGACGAAGAACTTCATCACGAATGCCTTGGAGGCTGATCTGGCGCTGGTCTTTGCCACGGTTGATCGCAGTCTTAGGGCCAAAGGGGTCTGTGCCTTCCTGGTGGAAAAGGGCACGCCGGGCTTCACCATTACGAGGGTGGAGAAAAAACTGGGGCTCAAGGGCACCAGTTGCTGTCAAGTGCTCTTCGAGCATTGCCGGGTGCCTGCGGATAACCTGTTGGGCGAGGTGGGGCAGGGATTCAAGATCGCCATGGTCAGCCTTGATTCCGGCCGGATCGGTATCGCAGCGCAGGCGGTGGGGATCGCCCAGGCTGCGCTGGACATCTCGATCAGGTATGCCAAGGAGCGGGTCGCCTTCGATAAGCCGATTGCGTCGTTTCAGGCTATTCAATGGATGATCGCTGATATGGCGGTACAGATCGAAGCGGCGAGGCTGCTCACCTATCGGGCGGCCTGGCTGAAGGACAAGGGTCTTCGGTATACCAAGGAATCGGCGATGGCGAAGCTCTTCGCGTCGGAGACCGCCAACCGGGCCGCCACGAAGGCGCTCCAGATTCACGGTGGCTACGGGTATCTCTATGATTTTCCGGCTCAGCGGCTGTTTCGCGACGCCCGCATCACCGAGATCTACGAGGGCACGTCCGAGATTCAGCGCTTAGTGATCGCGCACCAATTATTGAACTGACGCGGCGTAGGGGCGCCCCTCGTGGGCGCCCTCACGTGGCTTGAACCTTGAACCTTGAACCTTGAACCTTGAACCTTGAACCTTGAACGTTGAACGTTGAACGGTGAACCCAACCATATGAACATCATTGTGTGCATCAAGCAGATTATCGATCCTGAGGTCCCGATGAGTCAGTTTAAGATCGATCCCAGGACCAAGCGGCAGGTCCAGGGGAATAACCCGCTGGTCATCAGCCCCTACGACGCCAATGCCCTCGAGGTGGCCATCAAACTTAAGGAGAAGCAGGGCGCCAAGGTGACGGCCATCAGCGTCGGAGGGGCAACGACGATCGCAGCGCTGAAAAGCGCCCTGTCGATGGGCGCCGACGAGGCAATCCTGGTCAATGATCCGCTTCTCGCGGGGTCAGACCAGCAAGGGATTGCCCATGTCCTGGCGAAAACGATCTGCAAGGCAGGCGCATATGACCTGATCCTGACCGGCTGTGAGTCGGGGGATTGGGCTGATAGGGCTGTCCCTGGCTTCCTGGCCGAGGAGCTCGGGATCGGGTACGTCGGATATGTGACCCGAATCGAGGTAAAGGATGGACAGGTGGTCGTCCGTCGAGTGGTCGAGGATGGGTACGAACTGATCGAAGCCAAGACCCCGTTCCTTGCCGCCATCAGCTCTGACGAGACGAACACCGCCCGCTACGCTAAACTGAAAGATATTATGGCGGCTGCCAAGAAGATGATCCCCGTCTGGAAGGCAGCGGATCTTGGGCTTGACCTGGAGAAGATCGGCGCCGGCGCAGCCAGGGTCGAGATCACCGATGTCTATATCCCGGTCAAGGAGTCCAGGTGCGAGATGATCGAGGGGAATACGCCGGAGGAAAAAGCCGCGAACCTGGCGGTCAAGCTGCGCGAGATCAAGCTGATTTAATAACAGCGTTCAGCTATCAGCCGTCAGCTTTCAGGGTGAATACGAAGATTCAAAAACAGGCGGCAATCGCATCGGTGAGGTGTTGGCGCAGATGTTCATTCTAATCGTGCTGACCGCTGACCGCTGACTGCTGCATTTTGCGAGGAGATGGATGCCCGGCACATTGGTATTAGCTACAACGAAAAACGGCAGGCTCACACGAAATACGCTTGAGCTGTTAGCAGGCGCGAGAAGGCTGAAAGAGAAGCTGGCCGAGCCGGTGGCTGCAGCCATCCTGGGAACAGAGGTCGGTGCATACGTCCCACTGCTGTTCGCGCATGGCGCTGATCAGGTCTATCGCGCCGAGCACCCCTTACTCGAAGGGTACCAAGGTGATGCGTATACACTCGCCCTGCATCAGATCTGCGAGCGCGCACAGCCGACCGTGGTGTTGCTGCCTGGCGATGTGATGGGGCGCGAGCTGGGCCCGCGCCTGGCTTATCGGCTCCAGGCCACCTTTGTTGCGGAGTTCATCGATTTCGACCTGGACCAGGCATCCGGCCGGCTGCAGTTTACGCGTCAAACCTACGGGGGGAAGGCGATGGCGGTTGTGCGGCCTCGCGTGAACTCGGTCGTGGCAACGGCCAAGCTCCGGACACTAGAGCCGGCCACGCAGGAGGAGGGCCGGACCGGCGAGGAAATCCGGGTCGATGTCGCTTTGGAAGCCTCGCAACTTACGACCCGCCTCATCGAGAAGGTCCAGGAAGAGGCGACCGGCATCAACCTGGGGGATGCCAAGATCGTAGTGAGCGGTGGGCGGGGTGTACACGGACCGGAAGGGTTCAGAGTCCTTGAGGAGCTGGCACAGGTCCTGAGGGGCGCAATTGGCGCCTCGCGGGCCGCAACCGATGCCGGATGGGTACCGCCATCCTGGCAGATAGGCCAGACCGGCAGGAACGTCAGTCCGGAGCTGTACCTTGCCTTCGGGATCTCCGGCGCGACCCAGCACGTTGCCGGGATATCCGGCTCGAAGCATATCGTGGCGGTGAACACTGATCCTGAAGCACCGATCTTTAAGGTGGCTCAGTTTGGCATTGTCGGCGACTGGAAAGCTGTGGCGACCACGCTGATCGAACGCTGCCGGGAATTAACGAAAAGCTAAAAATGTTCGAGATTCGAGGGTTGCAGCGCGAGGTACGAAATCCTCCCATCCCCCCTTTACAAAAGGGGGGCGCGTGGGGATTTGGAGTACAATAGTGCTGCCATGATCCCCATGCGCGAGATCTACTGGAACATCCCGGGGCACCTGTTCCTGTACCTGCTGTTCTTTCCCTTCCTGGTCGTCTGGCTCTACGGCATCTACCGGCATACCCGCATGATACTCATGGGGGAGCCTGCTGCGGTCTTGGGTAGTATGTGGGACCGGCTCAAAGGCGTTGTAGAGGATGCCGTCTTGCAGCGGCGAATCGCCAAGGACACGCTCTCAGGACTGCTCCACCGCTCGATCTCCTGGGGATTTGCCATCCTCTTTATCGCCACCTGCCTCGTGGCCCTCCAGGACTATCTCGGTATCCCGACTCTGCGCGGGAGCTTCTACCTCTACTTCATGTCGCTGACCGTCGATCTGTTCGGGCTGGTGGCCATTGTCGGCGTGCTGATGGCGCTCGCCCGGCGCTATGGCCTTAAACCCGATCGGCTTCTGCTGCCTCGTAAGGCCAAGAGTTACGACGCTCTGCTGGCACTGCTTCTCATCAGCCTGGTGACCGGGTTTCTGATTGAGGGGCTTCGGATCGCGGCCACGGCAGATCCATGGGGGCGCTGGTCGCCTGGCGGCTGGCTGGCATCCGTCCTGTTTCGCGGGACTGAACAGACCCAGCAGGTTGCCCTCCATCAAGTCCTCTGGTGGTTCCATGCCGCCATGGCCTTCACCTTCATCGCTCTTCTCCCCTATGGGGTGGGTATGCACGTCACGTCTGCTGCCGCCAACATCTTGCTGAAGAACCAGGAGGGCTCCGGGGTGCTGCGGACGATCGACCTGGATCGAGCTGCGCATTTTGGCGCTGGAGCGATTGACCAGTTTACATGGAAAGATCTCCTCGACCTCGAGGCCTGCACCGAGTGTGGCCGCTGTCAACAGGCCTGCCCGGCCTGGGCGACCGGTAAGCCACTGACCCCTAAAGGCGTCATCATCGATCTGCGAGATCACATGCGCCTGGTTGCCGACGGAGATGAGTCCAGAAAGATGGTCGGTGAGGTGATCTCCCACGACGTCCTGTGGGCGTGCACCACCTGTGGCGCCTGCCATCAGGAGTGCCCGATCTTCATCGAGCCGATCCCAAAGATCATCGAGATGCGTCGCCATCTGGTGATGGAGGAGGCCAACTTTCCGGAGACGATGCAGCAGGCCCTGCGGAGTCTGGAGGAGCGGGGCCATCCGTTCCGTGGTACGTCGGCCTCCAGGACCGATTGGGCAAAGGGGCTCGGCGTGAAGACCGTGGCCGAGAACGGTCCACCGGAGATACTGTACTGGGTCGGCTGCGCCGCAGCCTTTGATGAGCGGAATCAGCAAGTGGCGGCGGCCTTCGCGAAGCTCCTACAACGCGCCGGAGTCGATTTCGCGATCCTGGGGGAAGAGGAGCGATGCACGGGTGACCCGGCCCGCCGGATCGGAAACGAGTACCTATTCCAGGCGCTGGCTAAAGAGAATATCGCCATCCTGAACGGGTATGGCATCAAGAAGATCGTCACTACCTGCCCGCACGGTTTCAACACGCTCAAGAATGAATACCCCAAGCTGGGAGGCAGTTACGAGGTCGTCCATCACACGCAGATGTTGGCCGACCTGGTGAAGGAGGGGCGCCTGCGGCCAGAGAAGCCGATAGATGGCGTCGTGTCGTTCCATGACCCTTGCTATCTCGGACGACATAACGGTATCTACGATCCACCCAGGCAACTTCTTGGTGCGATCCCTGGGCTTGTGGTCAAGGAGATGGACCGATGTCGTGAGGGCGCTTTCTGCTGCGGTGCGGGGGGCGGGTTGATGTGGTTTGAGGAGAAGATCGGCAAGCGCGTAAGTTGGGAACGGACCGAAGAGGCACTGGCCCTTGAGCCGCAGGTGCTGGCGAGCGCCTGTCCCTATTGCCTGATCATGTTCGAGGACGCGCTGAAGGTCAAGGATGCGATAGGGCGGACCAGACCGCTTGACGTAGCAGAGCTGATGGCGCAAAGTATGGATATGTAAAGTGCGAAGCCTGCCCCTGCAAAAGCGGGGGTGCGAGGTGCAAATCCCCCCAACCCCCCTTTACGAAAGGGGGGAACGGGGGGTTTGGTGTAGGCTGCGTAGGGGCGCCGCTTGCTGCGCCCGTTCCGGGTGTGAGGTCCGAAGTTCGAAATGCCCTGGTCGCTGGCGAATGAACGCTGACGATGGACTGACATGTCCGAGCAGAAAGATCTGAAGCGGATCGAGGAAGAGAAGGCGCGGTGGGAGGCCGAGACGCTGAAGCCCGCCCTCGCCCAGACCCCTGAACGGGCCGAACGCTTCACCACCGCGTCCATGACCCCGGTAGAGCGCCTCTACACCCCGGCCGACCTGCCCGAGTGGGATTACGCGAAAGAGCTTGGATTTCCCGGCGAATACCCCTACGCGCGCGGGGTTCAGCCGACGATGTACCGCGGCAAGCTCTGGACCATGCGGATGTTCGCCGGGTACGGCACCGCCGACGAAACCAACCGACGGTTCAAGTATCTGCTCGAGCAGGGCCAGATGGGGCTATCCACCGCCTTCGATCTGCCGACCTTGATGGGATACGATTCGGACCACCCCTCTTCAGCCGGTGAGGTGGGCAAGTGCGGCGTGGCCATCGATTCGCTCGCCGACATGGAGACGCTGTTCGAGGGGATTCCGCTCGGTGAGGTCACGACCTCTATGACGATCAGCTCGCCCGCCTCAGTTTTGTGGGCGATGTATATCGCCGTCTGCGAGAAGCAGGGCGTTCCGTACCATGAGATTGGCGGGACGCTCCAGAACGACATCCTGAAGGAGTACATCGCGCAGAAAGAGTATATCTATCCGATTGCGCCTTCGGTCCGGCTGGTGACCGACACCATCCTGTTCGGCGCGCAGCACCTGCCGCGTTGGAATACCGTCAGTATCAGCGGATACCATATCCGGGAGGCGGGGGCAACCGCATTACAGGAGCTCGCGTTCACGCTGGCCGATGGGATAGTCTATGTCGAGGAGGCCATCAAAGCGGGTCTCGATGTCGACGCGTTTGCCCCGCGTCTCTCCTTCTTCTTCGATTGCCACAACGACCTGTTCGAGGAGGTGGCCAAGTTTCGGGCGGCGAGAAGGCTGTGGGCTCGGATCATGCGGGAGCGATTCGGGGCAAAAGATCCCCGTTCCTGGTTGCTGCGGACACATGCCCAGACGGCTGGTTGTTCCCTCACCGCCCAGCAGCCGCGCAATAACATCGTCAGGGTCGCGATCCAGGCGCTGGCGGCTGTGCTGGGTGGGACGCAATCGCTGCACACCAACGCCATGGATGAGGCGTTGGCGCTCCCGACGGAGGAAGCCGCCACCATCGCGCTGCGGACGCAGCAGATCATCGCGCACGAGAGTGGCGTCACTAACACGGTCGATCCAGTGGCCGGCTCCTACTACGTCGAGACGTTGACGAATCAGATGGAGGAAGGGGTCTGGGAGTACTTTCGGCGGATCGAGGATCTGGGCGGGATGATCCGGGCGATCGAGAAAGGATTCCCCCAGCGCGAGATCGCCGATGCCGCCTATGCGTATCAGCAGGCCATTGAACGGGGTGAGAAGGTCATCGTTGGCGTGAATCGATTTACAGAAGACGAAGAGGTCCCGATCCCGATTCTCACCATCGACCGTGAGGCCGAGGCGCGGCAGATCGAACGCGTACAAGCGCTTCGCCGCGCGCGCGACAAGGATGCCGTGATGCGGTCGCTGGAGACGCTCCGTCAGGCTGCCGCCGGGAACGACTCGTGGGGAAAGGATCTGTTGATGCCGAGGATTCTTGACGCGGTTCGGGCCTACGCGACCTTGGGCGAAATCATGGATGTCTTTCGCGATGCCTGGGGCGAATACAAAGAGTCGTCGATCATCTAGCCAGCGTGAGGATTTCAGTGTAGGGGCAGGGCTTGTCCCTGCCCGATTGAGGCAGCCGAAGCCGTTACAGGAGCGTGCGAATGTCAGAGGACCGAAAGATCCGGATCTTGATCGCCAAGCCGGGCCTTGACGGGCACGATCGGGGTGCCAAGGTCATCGCCAGAGCTTTCCGCGACGCCGGGATGGAGGTGATCTACACCGGGCTCCGGCAAACGCCGGAGATGATCGTGAACGCGGCCATCCAGGAAGACGTAGACGCTATCGGCATGTCCTGTCTGTCCGGGGCTCATATGTACCTGTTCCCAAGGGTGATGGAGCTGCTCAAGGAGCGTGGGGCCGATGACATCCTCGTCTTTGGTGGTGGCACAATCCCCGCCGACGACATCCCGAAACTGAAAGCAGCCGGGCTTACTGCCATCTTCACGTCCGGCGCGACAACGACCGAAGCGATCGAGTGCGTGAAAAGGAACATCAGAAATAAAAGTTGAATCCACTGGGGGGGTTCATTCCCAGCGGCTTGCCGCGAGTTAGTCATACCGGCGGAAGCCGGTATCCAGAGGGTCCGGCTGGATTCCGTGTCAAGCACGGAATGACGGGCCCGAACAGAAGACGATACCCAGCGGCTTGCCGAGTGGTAGTTCATTATACAATTAGTGACGAAGTAGTCTCTTGACTCTACATGAGGTAGATCTCTGGTCTTAGGGGATGAATTCCAGCCGTCCAAATTGGGCTGGACTTGAGTCACACCGCCAAAAGAAGGGGGCCTCGATGCGACCGGTATATATGGTTTCTGGAGGGGTGAGCAAATTCACCAAGGCCAGGCCGGACGTCACCTTCCAACCGATGGTGAAGGAGGCGTACGACTATGCCCTCAAGGACCTCGGGCTTGAGCATCCCCGGTTTGTTGAGATCGTCGATGGCTCGGTCGCATCTTACTTCTCTGATCATTTTCAGCGACAGTTGATGTCGGGCATTATGGTGCAGGATTATCTGGGGCTCTGTCCTAAGCCGAGCCACCGGGTCGAAGGTGGTGGCGCCACCGGCGGCCTCTGTTTTCAAGAGGCCTGGAAGTCGGTGGCCTCGGGCCTCATGGATGTGTGCGTGGCCTACGGCTTCGAGACGATGTCCCATGTGAATACCTGGAAGGGTAACGAATTTATCGCGCTGGCCTCCGACGTGAGCTTCGACTACCCGGTGGGCGGTTTTTACAGCGGCTACTACGCGATGATGGTGGTCCGACACATGAAGGAATTCGGCACGACCGTCGAGCAGATGGCCCACGTCTCGGTGAAGAACCACAACAACGCCTTTCACAATCCCTATGCCCAGAAGCGAAAGCTCCTCACGATCGAAGATGTGCGTCGCGCGCCGATGGTGGCCTGGCCGCTGACCCGGCTGGATATCTGCGTCATGTCCGACGGGGCGGCAGCCACGATTCTGGCCAGCGAGGAGGGGATCAGCAAGCTGGAGAAGGCGAGCGGCAAGCGACTTAAACCGGCCAAGATTGTTGGCATCGGTCGCGGGACTGACGCGATGCGGATGGCCGACCGACCTCACCGTAAGGTGTTGCTGCTCCCGCATGAGCGGGCCAGCGACTATCGTGGTCTCAAGTACCCGGGCGTCCATTCATTTCGGGCAGGCCGGATGGCCTCCAAGCTGGCCTACGAGATGGCTGGGATCACCAATCCGATTGAGGCGCTGGACTTCATCGAGCTGCACGACGCCTATACCTCCTCCGAGATTCAGACCTACGAGGATATGGGCCTCTGCAAGTACGGGGAGGGTGGCCGATGGGCGGAGGAGGGGAACCCCTTTCTGCCCAACCTCGACTACGGTCTTGCGCTCAAGAAGCCCGGAACGCTTCCCGTCAATCCTTCGGGAGGCCTGATCGCCTGCGGCCATCCGGTGGGGGCCACCGGCCTGATGCAGGCGGTCTTCGCCTTGTGGCAACTACAAGGAAGCATCAAAAAGCATTTTGGTAACGACCGGCTGCAGGTCAAGGGCGCCAGACGTGGGGCCATCCACAGCCACGCCGGCACCGGGACATACGTCACCGTAAGCATCATGGAGAAGGTCTGATCCATGGCCGGTGCATGGGAGGAGGGAGCAAACAATGGCGAGTGACAAACGTGGGAGACTGAGTCGGAAGCTACCCGAGGAAAAGTCTGTTGCGTTGCCAGAGACCGACGACGGGACGATTCTGTTTAATGTCCCGTTTCCTAAGGACCTGGCCCAGCTCAAAGCCATGGCCCCCATCATCATCAAGCAGTCCTACCAAATCGATTACATCCACAGCTACGGACAGGACTCGCCCTTCTTCGCTGGCTTGGCTAACGGGAAGCTCTTGGGGACCGTCTGCACGAAGTGTGGATACAAATACGCGACGCCTAAGCTGCACTGTATGGATTGCGGCAGCGAGTGCGACTGGTTCGAGCTCCCCCAGGTCGGCGCGGTCCACACCTTCACGGTCTGTTACTTCGGGGGCGAGGAGTTCCTGAAGGAGACCCCCTTTGTGCTGATCCTGGCGGAGTGGCCTGGTATCGATACCCTGTTCCTCTCACGGCTGCTCGGCGTCGATCCACTGAAGCCCTCACTGGATTGGGTCGGGATGAAGGTTCGGGCAAAATTCCGGCGCCTCTCCAAGTTCAAACCGACCGATGTCTATTTCGTCCCGGCGTAGCGGTTTCCGGCATCGCAAAAACACCACGCTATGACGACTGAGATATCGACGACGATGAGCCTCACCCCTCACCACGCGAAGTACTTCGCCCACGACCTGACCCGGCGGGCAACGAGCGGCATGACCGCCTTTCCATGGCGATGTTCGACGCAGCCGTCGATCTCACCCGCATCAGATCGTAAAATAGTAAAATAGAAAATACGGACAGACACTATCGTGACAATTCGTGGTGTTCGCTGCAATGATCGTGCATGCCACGGATTACCCAAACCGTTGCATTCGGCCACCCGTATCCTGTGAGGCAACGAGGGAATGATCGCCAGGCGGTCTTTCGGAACGACAGCGATTCGAATGCACGCGATGACAGAGCGACCACTGCGAAGGGGGATGGGATCATCTGGGAGGTACGCAGGAAACTGGATGAGTAATACACGTGTAGCAGAGGGGAAGACCAAGAAAGGATTTCAATAAATAGTGTCTGTCCCTATATTAGTTCTATATTAGTTTTTCAACACGCATCGGATGGTTCAACAGTATGCCGCTCTTGCGTATGTGTAGGAGGATTGATTCTTCACCAGGCCCGGCGTACTATTTCCGCAAGCGTCAATCTTGACGCGCCAGAGATACGGAAAGGAGCACAAGAATATGAAAACAACAGCCGCCTCAATCGCCACCACTGTTCTTGCACTGCTGACCGTGACGGCCTGCGCCCCGCACATGAAATACCGTACCGTCCACCCGGACGTGTGCGTCAGCCCGGAGCCGAAACCCACGCCTGAGTGTGAAACCCACGCGCTGCAACAACTGCCAGGCAATAACGGCTCCAGCTACCTGTTCGGATTCATTGAATTCGACGACCAGGGCCAGCTCTGGGACCGCCGGCAGATGCGCGATGTCCTGACGACACTCCAGACCGGGGCCGGTACCCGCGATCTGCTGATGGTGGTGTTTGTGCACGGCTGGAAGCACAGCGCCGCGCCTGGTGATACCAATATCAACACCTTCCGCGCCGTATTGGCCAACCTGAGCGATGCCGAGGCCCTTCTGGCCAAGAGAACGGGTACCCCAGTCCGCCAGGTGGTCGGCATCTACTTCGGCTGGCGCGGCGGTTCGTTGCCGGTGAAATATCTCGAAAACGTCACCTTCTGGGACCGCAAAAACACCGCCCAGAAAGTCGGGTACGGCGGGGTCGCCGAGGTCCTGAGCCAGTTGGAGGATATCAAGCTCACCAAGGACAGCATAGTCTGCCGCGATCGTACGGTCAGTAAAAACGACGACACGCTATGCAGCAGTAACACCAAACTCGTGGTCGTCGGCCACAGCTTTGGCGGCGCGGTGATGCAGACCGCGGTGGCCCAGTTTCTGGAAAACCGCTTTGTCCAGACCACCGGCCCGGCAGGCCGCAAGAGCGACATCGAGGGATTCGGCAACCTGGTGGTACTGATTAACCCGGCATTTGAGGCCAACCTGTTTACACCGATGAGCGACATGGCTGCCGAGCGGCGCACCTATTTCTCCTCACAACTGCCGGTCGTGCTGGTGCTGACCTCCGAGGCCGATGCCGCAACCCGTTACGCCTTTCCGATCGGGCGCTGGTTCTCGACCATTTTCGAGAAAACGCACGATCGCCAGCGCCGAAATGCAGAGACCGGTCAGACGGAAACGATCAGCGAACATGACGCCAATGTCCGCGCCGTCGGTCATTTCAAACCCTATCGTACCCACCACCTCTACCCGACGGAGGAACGCAAGCGTGAGGAACTCAAGGCCGCCAGCGCCGCCGACAGCATCCAGATGTTCGAGCGCTCCAGAGCTGATTGGGTCTGCGACGCGCCCGGCAGCAAGATCACGTTTGGTGACGTGGTGCTGGAACGCACCACCAACTCGGCGGGTCGCAACCCGTATCTCGTAGTCTACGTCGACGAGCAACTGATCCACGAGCACAACGACATCGACGATCCTCGAGTCATCGAATTCGTCAAGCAGATGATCCTGATCTCGAGCCGCAGCGAGAAGCAGACCGCAATAAACTGCGAAACAAGGTGAAGATCAGGCCGTAATGAAGGGCAGTAACTCCGGGTTGGCGATCAACACCTGGTTGCTGTAGTGTGAGATCGAAAATAAAGTGAACTACACGCTCGTAAAAAATTAAAAAATAGTAAAAATAGGGACAGACACTATTATTGTGACGATTCGTGCTGTCCGCGGTCATGATCGTGCCTGCCACGGATTCTCCGAACCGTTGCGTCCGGCCACCTGTATCATGTGACGCAACGAGGGAATGATCGCCAGGCGATCTTTCGGAACGACAGCGATTCGAAGGCACACGATGACAGAACGGCCACTGCAAAGAGACGGGTTCATCTGGGAGGTGCGCAGGAAACTGGACGAGTAATACACGTGGTGCAGAAGGGAAGACCAAGAAAGGATTTCAATAAAGAGTGTCTGTCCCTATATTCGAGAGACCAACAACTTGCAAGGCAGGAGAGAAATGAAGACGTTATTTCGTTGCCTTCTATTTGGGGTAGGTGTTTTTAATCTTGTGGCAGTAGCTATGGCCGCGGACGGGGTGGACGACAAGCGTCTCTTGTCTGCGCATACCGATAACAGTAACTGGTTGACCTATGGACATGGCTACAGTAATCAACGGTACTCTGAACTTGATGACATTAATCGCGATAACGTGAAACGGCTGGTCCCCCGCTGGATCTACCAGACCGGGATACCGGGCACGTTTCAAACCAATCCGCTGATTGCCGACGGGATCATGTACCTCAGCACACCCTATAACCACGTCGTTGCCCTGGACGCCGTGACTGGGAAGATGAAATGGCGTTACGAGCACAAGCTCACGACAGAGGAATTGTGTTGTGGGCCTACTAATCGTGGTGTGGCGATGGGTTACGGTAAGATTTACATGATTACCGTCGACGCCCGCCTGATCGCTCTCGACATGAACACCGGGGCCGTACTATGGGATGTGCCGGTTGCGGATCCCAACGCCGGCGCGCGGGAGTCGCTGGATTTTCTGGCGGAGGCCGATACCTTGAAAACATGGAAAGTCATCGGCTGGACAGGTTTTTCCGGAAACATGGCACCGCTGGTATTTGATGGACAGGTGATCATTGGCGTCACTGGCGCCGGGTACGGCCTCACGCTGAGGGCAACCACGGGAGGTGATCCGCATGCGGTGGTAGGGATTGCCGGGGAAGACCAGGGTCTGCGGGCTTTTGTATCAGCATATGACGCCGGCAGCGGAAAGTTGCGCTGGCGCTGGTATTCCACACCCACGCAGGGTTGGGAAGGAAAATTCTCTGGCCAGACCGCTGCGGGTGACTCGCTGGAACGCGACCTGAAAGCGGAGAAAGCCGCACTGCCCAAATACGCAGATGCCTGGAAGAGAGGTGGTGGTTCGGTGTGGACCCATCCCGCTCTGGATCCGGCCGCGGGGTTGCTTTATGTCGGCACCGGCAATCCGGCGCCGCAAATGGATGACTCTACCCGTCCCGGCGACAATCTCTACACGTCTTCGCTGGTTGCCCTGGATGCCCGGACCGGCCAGCTGAAATGGTACTTCCAGGAGGTTCCTCACGATGTGTGGAACTATGATGTGGCAAGCCCTCCGATCCTCATCGATACCATGCATAACGGCCGTCTCACGCCTGCCGTGGCCCAGGCCGGCAAGACTGGTTGGCTGTATGTCCTCAACCGCCTGACCGGTAAGTTGTTATCACGGTCAGAGCCGTTCGTGCCACAGCATAATATTTTCCGGCGCCCGACACGGGATGGGATCGTGATTTCCCCTGGTTTGGTCGGGGGTAACGACTGGTCTCCCGCCGCCTATAACCCGCAGACCGGTTGGATCTATGTCGCGGCGGTGCACATGCCGACTAAATACACCGTACACGATGTACCACCTGAAAAGCGTAAGCCGGGATTAAGCGACATCTACGTTACAGCAACCAGCGCCGAGGAGTCCGGTACGGGCAGGTTAAGTGCCATCGATCCCGCTTCCGGAAAGATTCAATGGCAGGTACACACCGATAAACCCCTGGTAGGAGGGGTAGCGACGAGCGCGGGGGGATTGGTGTTTGTGGGAGAAAGCAATGGTCAATTTACCGCCCGTGACGCACGCGACGGCAGCTTGTTGTGGCAGTTCAACACGGGGGCCGGTGTTAATGCGCCGCCGGTCATTTACAAGGCGGGTGGAAAGCAATTTATAGTGGTAGCTGCCGGGGGGCACCAGAAGTTCCAGTTTCCGCTGGGGGACGCGGTCATCGCATTTGGCTTACCGGAAAACTAGCGTCTTTTCTCAGGAAAATAGGAAAATAGGGACAGCGACAATTAAAAATGAGAAAATATAAGAACGCCGAAAGTAAAAATCAGCCGCCACGCTTTTGACGATAGGAAGCATTAGAGGGGTCTCCACTCGCTCTCTCCGTGCCCAGTGAACACAACAGCCATTCTGAGACCTCGATGCCGCCCCCACCGGACGGTAGCCGCCCGGGCTGGCCCGGGCACATGGCCGTTTATGACCGCTGCGGCGACTTTGTCAAGGGTATTGCCCTGGCACAGCCAGGTGGCGGAGTGTCGGCTATGGCAAGGTACAAGGTGGGACAGTAAATATCTATGGGCCAGATAGCAGTCGGATCGGATCCGGCAGGAGGTAAGGCCATGCGAATCGTTGTACGCGCAAGTGTCGCGTTTGGCGTACTACTCGCCTTTTTGCCCGGAGTCTCAGCGGCGGCCGAGAATTGCCATGTGGAGTATGCTGAACTGAAGGGTATGACCACCCAGGTGCTGACCCAGCGTTACTGTATCTATGAGGGGATGGCCGCTACCGCCAATCAAGGCGCGGATCAGGTGGCCAGAGCGGGCTCGTCAAAACTGGCCCAGCCATTCATCGACACTGCGATCCAATGTATGAAGCTCAGGGGAACGATTAGCGAGCTATTGAAACAGCGATCCGCAAATCCTGATCCTCAGTGTCAGCCTGGCAAGACACCGCGCCAAAGACGATAAAGTTCTTAAAATAGGGACAGCGACCATTGAGGTTTGATACACAAAGAGGATGTGCCAAACAAATCATTCCAGGGATGGCGTAAACGCCGCCCGCTGAACTCATCGTTAGCCGGATCGTTGCCTCCGTAATGTGGACTCCCAGGAGGGCGGATTAGTTACTTCCAGTCATCGAAAGCAATGCCTTATCACATCGATGATCAGATGTCAGCTATCAGCAAGCTGAATAATGAGGGATGGTCGGGTGACGGCTCCGCCGGCGCAACGCCGTCGTTGTCCGCCGAAGACGGCCGACGACATCCTCTCCGATTCTCGCGGGGGAAGGTGAGGAAGGGCAGCGCAGCCCCCTTCCACGTCACATGATGTATACGACGCATTTCGGCCTCACCGAGGTCCCGTTCTCCATGACGCCCGATCCGCGCTATCTCTACATGAGTGAGCGTCACCGTGAAGCCCTGGCACACCTTCTCTACGGGGTCGGAGAAGGCGGCGGATTCGTGCAGCTTACCGGCGAGGTTGGAACAGGGAAGACGACACTCTGCCGGTGTCTGCTGGAGCAACTGCCGCCCCGCGTGGACGTGGCTCTCATCCTCAATCCGCGGCTCACGGATATCGAGCTGCTCGCTGCGGTGTGCGACGAGCTCCGTATCTCGTATCCCGCCGGCACGACCAGCGGGAAGCTCTTCGTCGACGCGCTCTACCGACACCTGCTCGATGCGCACGCGCAGGGGCGTCGCACGGTGCTCATCGTCGACGAGGCGCAGGACCTCGCCACCGATGTCCTGGAGCAGATCCGGCTGCTGACGAATCTCGAGACCCCAACCCAGAAGCTGCTGCAGATCATCCTCATCGGCCAGCCGGAGCTGATCCGATTGCTCGACAAGGAAGAGCTCCGGCAATTGGCCCAGCGGGTCACCGCGCGCTATCACCTGCTGGCGTTCTCCGAGGACGACACGCGAGCTTATATCGTTCATCGAATCCAGATCGCCGGCCAGAAGAAAAAGATCTTCACCGATGCGGCGATGCGCTCAGTGCACGGGGCGGCGCGCGGCATCCCGCGGCTGATCAACGCCATCTGCGACCGCGCGCTGCTCGGGGCATACACGCAAGACCAACGTCGTGTCATGGCCGCCACGGTGCGCCGCGCGGCGAGCGAGGTGCTCGGTGAGACGCTCACGCCGCGGTCCGCGCGTCGATGGCAGTGGGTGGGCGCAGCGGTGCTCGTCGTAGTGCTCGTCACCGGCACTTGGGTGCTCGTCACTCAGGGGCAGGCTCGGTTGATCCGGCGTGCCGTGATCCCGAGTGCGATGAATCCGACCCCGACGTCCGCTATACTATCGGCGCTCCTCTCGGATCCCTCACTACGCGCAGACAGGCAGTCGGCCTTCGCCAGCCTCTATGCGAGCTGGCGCCTTGACGTCGACGGCTCCATGGACAACCTCGACTGCGAGCGCGGTCGCTCCGAAGGACTTCAGTGTCTCTTCAAGACGGGCTCGTGGGGCAAGCTCCGGCGATTTAACCTGCCGGCCATCATCGAGCTGTCGACGCCGGCGGGAGATCGTCGGTATGCCACGGTGGTGGCCCTAGACGAGCAGAACGCGACCCTCGACGTCGGGGGGCGGCGGCACGTGTTCCCGCTGAGCGAGATCGACCTCTACTGGGATGGTCCGTTCATTCTCCTCTGGAAGGCGCCCGTGTTGAGCTCGGTTCCCATCAGGCCGGGCACGCGCGGCAAGGACGTGGAGTGGGTGCGAGAGCAGTTCGCCGAGTTCGACGGCGTCCCCGGAGGAGGACGGAATCGCCAGGTCTTCGACAACGACCTCCGTGCCCGGGTGATCGCCTTCCAGCGTAGTCGGTCGCTCATGGCCGACGGGATCGTCGGAAAGGAGACGCTGACCCATTTGAGCGCCGCCCAGCGCGATCCAAAGATACCTCGCCTCCGGCGAGCAGGCTCATAGGCCGCACATGTCCTACATCCTCGACGCATTGAAGAAGGCCGACCGGGATCGACACCCGGTGGCCGTTCCCACACCGGCAACCGTCCACCGGACGCCGGCGCCTCCTTCACGGCACCGGCTCCTCTGGCCGTGGATCGCCGGTGTGGTGATCGTCGTGAACGTGGGCGTCTTGCTGTGGCTGCTGCGCCCGGCGCCCTCCGTCCCCGACGGAGCTCTGGTGAGCGTGACTCGGGCGCCCGCGACATCCCCGGCACCGGCGGCGCCGGAGCAAGTCCCACCCTCTGCAACGAGGAGCGCGCCCTCCGTGCCCCTGTCGCGGCTGGAGCAAAATCCTGACGCGGCCTCGCGGGCCGCGACGAAGCCGGCGCACGTGACATCCGCCGGAGCGGCTGCCCCGAGGTCCGCCGCGCCTCCGACGCCTGAGACCGCGCCGGAGAAGTCCCCGGCTCCTGCAGTGGCCTCGGCTCCCGTGAAGCCTCTGGAGCGAGACCCGGCAACACCGCCGGCGTCTCAAGAATTGCCGGTACCTCAGGAGGTCTTCGCGAATCTGCGCCTCCAGGTTCACGTCTATTCCGAGGTCCCCGCGGAGCGCCGGGTCTTCATCAACAACCAAAAGTACGTCGAAGGCCAGCGGATCGACGCCAACCTCGTGATCGAGAGCATCACGTCCGACGGAGTCTACGTGAGCTACCAGGGCAAGCGGGTATTGCTCCGGACCGATCAGTCCGCCTCTCGCTGACGAGCGCGAAGAGGTTTCGTCTCGACTAAGTTTTCGGAGACACGGCGCCGAGCTCTGCGTCCCACTCTCATTCCAAGAAAATAGGGACAGACGCTAGCGTACTGTCCCTGTGAAGTCTTTACAGTCCGTTCGTGGTGAGCAGTTCGACAGGCTCACCACAGGCTTGTCGAACCATGAACGGAACCTATTGAAATACTTGACCCTTCGACGAGCTCAGGGCAAACGGGATATGTAAAGAAGCGTTGGGGACACTACACTACTATCGTGACAATTCGTGGTGTTCGCTGCAATGATCATGCATGCCACGGATTACCCGAGCTGTTGTACCCGGCCACCCGTATCATGTGAGGCAACGAGGGAATGATCGCCAGGCGGTCTTTCGGGACGACAGCGATACGAATGCGCACGATGACAGAGCAGCCACTGCAAAGGTTCTTCCGGCATTAGCGTGGGTACGAGGGATCTCAATATCCCTTCCGGGGAAGAGGGTAGCTGTGTTCCTCCCCCTCGAGGGGGGAGGGGATGCTGGAAGGCCAGGGTACCCACGGAACACCCGAAAGAACCACTGCGAAGAGACGGGTTCATCTGGGAGGTACGCAGGAAGCTGGATGAGTAATACACGTGTAGCAGATGGGAAGACCAAGAAAGGATTTCAATAAATAGTGTCTGTCCCTATATCCCGAATTGCTCCAGAACACGGCCGATCCGACAGATTTTACGTTTGTGGAAGAGAAAAGGTGAGTCTCGCGGAGGTCCTACCACCTGCCTACGTACCTATTTGTCCAAAACGGCTGATGTGGCGCCTTCAGGGTTACCCTTGGGCGGATGCCGGATCGAAGGCGGGGACTCGGCAGGTCTTTGCGGCTTTGGCCAAAAGGGCGTCCTGTGTGGCGATTGGTAGTCCCAGCCTCATGGCGAGATCGAGATAGGATGCGTCATAGGTTGAAAGATGATGTGTCCGCGCCAGTGAGACGATTTCCGTTAGCATTCGATCAGGGGTCTCCTGTTCGACTGTAATTGGCAGATTACGAAGCAGGGCAAGAAAGCGAACCAGTGACGCCTCACTGAGACGTTTCTTGCGCTCCGCTACAAGCAGGACATTACCGACTTCAAGGGGCCAGATGGCATGAACGAGGGCCTCGCCGGTTTCGAGGCTCTCAAGGACAGCATCAGCGTAGCGGTTTCCGGCATCGCGAAAACACCACGCCATGACGACTGAGGTATCGACGACGAATCGCGTGGGCATCAACGTCTGCCTTCCTCGATCATGTCGCGAACCGATAGTCCGCCGAGGTGGTGGCCGCTGCGAAATCGCTTCATCTGGTCGATGATCTCCCGCACGGGGGTCTTCTTCGCGGCATCCGCAGGCTGCAATGTAGCGACCGGGACGCCGTATTTGGTGATCGTGATCTTCTCTCCTTTGGCGACACGCGCTAACAGCTCAGGCAGATGCGTTTTCGCCTCATACGCTCCGATACTTTTCATGAATGCCTCCAGTCATACTGGTCTTAGACTAGTCTATATTGAAAAGCATACAGATGGATTGTTGAGAAGACAAGGGAAAAACGGCGCGGATGGTAGGTCTGTTGGCAATATGTACTCACTCTTAAAATGGGGTAGGTGCGATGTCTATTGCCTCGCCGATCGACCGGAGGCGCGGTCCCGGTGAACCTTGACAAGTCATTGAAAAGGCGAGAGAATCGCCGCAGTTGCTGGAGGTTTCTAGGGCAGGATATGCTGATCTGCATCATCAATAAGATGGCGCGGCCGCTTCGTGCCGGCCATCACGCGGCTGCAGCGGACAGTCTTCCACGCGAGCACGCTCGCGCGTCCGCCTGCCCCTGACCAACAGCCCCGTTAGGCCGAAGACATGCGAAAATACTAATACGCGCGGAATATCCTATAAGAAGAGGGTGCGGCGTAAAAGTTTTGGGAAGGGGTGATACGATGACTAAGCTTCTTGAGCGTGCAGTAGAAAAGGTAAGAAAGTTACCTGACCTCGAGCAGGACGCTATTGCTGCCCTTATACTTGAAGAGCTTGAGGACGAGGCACGTTGGGAAAAAGCATTTGCTCGCTCTCAGGATGCACTCGCCAAGCTCGCACAAGAGGCAATGGCGGAAGATAGGGCAGGTAAAACCGAAGAACTCGATCCTGACGCCCCATGAGGTCCAAAAACAACAGCTAGCTTCCGCAAGGCATTCACGACATTACCAAAACAGATTCAGAATCAGGCGCGAGAGAGCTACCGGCAATTCAAGTAGGATCACTGGCATCCAAGCTTACGTTTCAAGCAGGTACACCCGAGTATTCCAATCAACTCGGCTCGTGTAAGCAAGGGCTATCGTGTTGTAGGCCAGAGAGCTGGGAACGAAGTCGTATGGTTTTGGATTGGCTCACACGGAGATTATGAAAAGTTGCTGTCCCAACTATACTTGTAGCAACCGGGAACATCAGGGACAGAATAGACCGGCAATGTAGGTGACATTGGTCGTCAGATAGAGCAGGCGTGAGGTCAGTTGAGGAAGGAGTGTTTGCAATGCTGGAACAAGCTGTGCAAGTGGTTGCGCGCATCGTGGCGCGTTCCGGAAAGGAAGACGAGCTTCGGACGTTGCTACGGGGCCTGATCGAGCCCACGCGCAGGGAGCCGGGGTGCGTGACCTACGAATTGCTCCAGAACACGACCGATCCGACAGATTTCACGTTTGTAGAAGAGTGGAGCAGCGGGGCAGATCTTGATGCGCACTTGCAGTCGGCACATCTAAGAAACGCTCGTTCCAGGTTGCCGGAGCTGACCGTTGCCGATCCAGACATCCGCCGGTATACGGTTGTCGGGTAGCGACCCAACGCACTGGTTGCTTGTCGCGCGCCATTTTTGTTAATATCCGACTCGACGATGAGGAGCGATCTGTAGTTCGACTGGTAGTGTAGTGCCCCCAATGCTTCTTTACAGTGATTTCGGGGCCGTCATTGCCCAGAAAGTCCCCCCCATCCTCACCTTCCCCCACCTGGGGGGAAGGGACAGCCTGCGTAGATTCCTCCCCCTTGAAGGGAAGGGACACCTCACGCGACCTCCTCCCCCCTTGAGGGGGAGGATACAGGTGGGGGGTGAGGGGTCCGGGCTTTCATGCGCATTGGCGTGCCGCAGGCGCATGGGGTATTCCCGCGAAGCCCGTCCCGGTACGTTGTAAGCCGGGAGCGGGAATCCAGCATGGAACGACTGGATTCCCCCGTATCAAGCACGGGGCAGGCTTATCAAGTCCGGAATGACAATCAGAGCAAAGAGATTTCTGGGACACTGCGCTGGAGTAAAACTTCCCGTTAAGGGGTGGAATTGATGACAGAACCTGAGATGCCACGCGTGAAGAAAGCCGGATACGATCCGCACGGGATTGAAGAGCACTGGGCTAAAGTCTGGGAGGAGGCTGGCTACAGCAAGGTCGATGAGTCCTTGCCGAAGCCGCCGTTTGCCATTGTAATGCCCCCGCCCAATATCACCGGCTTCTTACATATCGGCCACGCCATGAATAATACCCTCCAGGATATCCTGATACGATGGCGACGGATGCAAGGGTATAACGCCCTCTGGATACCTGGCACCGACCATGCGGGCATCGCGACCCAAAACGTCGTTGAGCGACAGCTCCAGGAAGAGGGGCGTGGGCGAGAGGATCTTGGCCGCACTGGGTTCGTGGACCGTGTTTGGCGGTGGAAGGCGGAATCCGGCGGGACCATCATCCGCCAGCTCAAGCGACTGGGTGTGTCCTGCGACTGGGAACGGGAATGTTTCACCATGGACGAAGATCGCCAGCAGGCGGTCCGTGAGGTGTTCGTGCGGTTGTACGACGAGGGGCTGATCTACCGAGGCGAGCGGCTGATCAACTGGTGTCCCCGCTGCCGGACCGCGCTCTCAGATATCGAGGTGGAGCACGAAGACACAAAAGGCTTTCTCTATCACATTGCCTATCCGCTAGTGGATGATCCTGCGACAACCCTCACCGTAGCAACCACTCGGCCTGAGACGATGCTGGGAGACACCGCCGTCGCCGTTCACCCGGACGACCCGCGGTACAATCGATTGATTGGCTGTCAGGTGAGGCTCCCGCTGACCGGGCGAACCATTCCCGTGGTGGGCGATCCGGTCCTTGTGGATCGGGAGTTTGGTACCGGTGCTGTGAAGATCACCCCGGCACACGACTTTAACGACTTCGAGGCAGGGGAGCGACACCAACTGCCGCGGATCGCGCTCCTCGATGAAACAGGAAGAATATCGGGCTGCGCGGATGAGGCACAGATAGATCCTGCCCTCTATCACGAAATCAAGGGCGTCGAGGTGGGGCGGGCTCGCGAGATCGTGGTGCGCTGGCTGCAGGAGCGGGGCTTGCTCGTGAAGGTCGAAGACCACCTGCATGCGGTTGGAAAGTGCTACCGGTGCAGGACGGTGGTGGAGCCATTCCTCTCGACGCAATGGTTCGTGAGCGTGAAACCGCTGGCAGAGCCGGCCATCCTGGCGGTGGAGGAGGGAAGGACCAGGTTTGTCCCGGAGCATTGGGAGAACACCTACTTTGCCTGGATGCGGAATCTCAAGGACTGGTGCATCTCGCGCCAACTGTGGTGGGGACACCAGATCCCGGTCTGGTACTGTCGGCGGTGCGACGGGGACAATATCCTGTTCGCAGGAAGAGCGGCTGGGACGGGCACGACCACCGAGGGGGAGGAGGTGCTCAGGATCCACCGCGACGCCCAACCGATTGTGGCCTCGCCGGAGCCGACGGCCTGCCCTCGATGCGGCGCGCACGCGCTGGTTAGAGATCCCGATGTGCTCGATACCTGGTTCTCGTCGGCCCTCTGGCCCTTCTCTACGATGGGATGGCCAAAGCAGAGCAATCTGCTCACACGCTTCTATCCCACCGCGACCCTGGTTACCAGCTTTGACATCATCTTCTTCTGGGTCGCCAGGATGATGATGATGGGACTCAAGTTCAGGGGGGATGTCCCGTTCAGGGAGGTCTATATTCATGCCCTGGTGCGCGATGCTGAAGGGCAGAAGATGTCAAAGTCGAAGGGGAATGTGATCGACCCCCTCGATATCATCGACAAATATGGCGCCGATGCGTTCCGATTCACCCTGGCCGCGCTTGCCGCACAAGGTCGTGACATCCGGCTCTCGGAGGAGCGGATCGAGGGGTATCGCCATTTTTGCAATAAGCTGTGGAACGCCAATCAGTTTCTCGCCCGGCACCTGCCGCTCCTGGAAGGTTCCCTTCCTCCCGTAAGCTCCCTCTCCCTCGATCTGGCCGACCGGTGGCTGCTGAGCCGCTTGCACGAACTCATCGGGTCGGTCACAAAAGCGTTGGAAGAGTACCGATTCAATGAGGCCGCTTCGGCGCTCTACCAGTTCGTCTGGCACGAGTACTGCGACTGGTATGTAGAGATCGTCAAGGCCCGCCTTTCCTCGAATGCAAGCCTGGAGCAGCAGCAGGCCTGTGGTGAGCCTTGTCGAACCACCGGGGTTGCCCTGCTGTGCCTGGGACTGGATACCGTATTACGCCTGCTGCATCCGTTTATGCCGTTTATTACCGAAGAGATTTGGCATCATCTGCCGCACCATGGGACCAGCTTGATGGTTGCCGAGTGGCCCACAGCGGACTCTGGATGGCAGGATGCGAATGCGGAAAGATCGATGGGTCTCTTGATGGATTTGACGCGGGCGACGCGCGACCTTCGCTCGGACCTGGAGATCCCTTCTCACAAGTCGATCCGGCTTGTGCTCCGAACCTCTTCTGACAATGACGACAGGGCGATAGACGCGGTAATGCCGTACCTCGCCGCGCTTACGCGTGCGGAGCACGTCACCTCCGGCCAGCACCTGGATCGACCTTCACCGGCTGCGGTGGCCTTGGTAGGCGGTATTGAGGTGCATCTGCCGGCGGACGATCTGTCGGTCTTTGCAGCCCGGCAGCAAAAGCTGCAGCGGGAGCTGGAAAAGGTGGAGCAGGAGCGTGCAAAGGTGGACAAGAAATTGAACAACCCCGACTTTCTATTGAAGGCGCCGGAGGAGGTGGTGACCAAGGAGCGGGAAGCGCATGCCCGGCTCATGGATACCAGGACCAAACTACTTCAGCACCTGGAACGAATCGAGCATCTTTTGCGACCTGCCTGACGGTAGGCAGATATTGAATCTGCTGGGGGGTATTCCCCGCAGCTTGCCGCGAGTTCGTCATACCGGCGGAAGCCGGTATCCAGAGGGCCCGACTGGATTCCCCCGTATCCAGTACGGGGCAGGCGTGTCAAGCACGGAATGACGGGTCAGAACAGAAGACGATGCCCCGCAGCTTGCTGCGGGGTAGTTCATTGAGGCTTGAGGTGGCTATGAGAAGCTCTTTGGAGGTTTTGGAGCCATTACAGCAGTCGGCGATTCGGGCCGGCCTGAGTACGCGGCGGATCGGGACCACCATCCACTTGTTCCAGGAGGTCGATTCGACGAACGACGAAGCAGCGGCGCTGGCCGGCAGTGGTGAGACGGATGGGGCGATCGTCATTGCGGAGGCGCAGCGGCTGGGGCGCGGTCGGATAGGCCGCCGGTGGCAGTCGCCTAAGGGGCTGGGTCTCTATCTCTCTGTCATCCTAAGGCCGACGATCCCGCCGCACGATGCCCCCGTGCTTACCCTCATGGGTGCGGTGGCGGGGACCGAGGCCATTGAGCGGACGACAGGGCTTGTCACAGCGATCAAGTGGCCGAACGATCTAATCGTGAATGGGCGAAAGGTGGGGGGAATGCTTGGCGAGATGGCTGTCGAGGGCTCCCGCCTCCTTCATGTCATCCTGGGGATCGGCATCAACGTGAATCAGACCGAGGCGGACTTCGATGGGGAGCTACGCCAGACTGCCAGTTCGCTCCGAGCTGAGGCCGGCCATCCCGTAGATCGAACAGCGATAGTGCGGGCATTTTGTGAGAGCCTCGACGGGTGGTACGAGCGGTTCTTGTGCGATGGACCCCTGCCTATTCTTGAGCATGCCCGGCGCCGTTGTCTGACCCTGGGTCGGCAGGTCACGGCCCGCTTCGGCGATCAGGAAATTTCCGGTCTCGCGGTAGAGCTTGACGACGATGGGCGACTGGTGATCCGCGACGCAATGGGCGCGTCACATCGCCTGCTTGCCGGTGATGTGACGCTTACGGGGTAGAGACTAATGTTGCTCGCGTTGGACGTGGGAAATACTAATACGGTGGTTGGGGTGTTCGAGGGCAAGGAGCTCCGGATGCACTGGCGTCTCAGCACTCGGCGTGATGGGACCGGAGACGAGTACGGGATGTTGATTAGAAATCTGTTACACCTCGCCGAGTTGGAGGTGGACCAGATCTCAGCCATCATTATCGCCTCGGTGGTCCCGCCGCTTCAGTCATCCTTGGAAGAGATGGCCCATCGCTATTTCCGGATCGTTCCCCTGATTGTCGGTCTGGGGATCAAGACCGGCATGCCGATCCTATACGACAGCCCGCGAGAGGTGGGTGCCGACCGGATTGTCAATGCGGTGGCTGCGTTCGAGGCCTACGGCGGCCCGGCGATTGTGGTAGATTTTGGCACTGCCACCACCTTTGATGCGGTCTCGGCTAAGGGGGAGTATCTTGGAGGCGTCATCGCCCCAGGTATCGGGATCGCCGCCGAGGCCCTCTTTGAGCGGACGGCCAAGTTGCCACGGATCGATATCGCCAAGCCGAACACTGTGGTGGGAAAAACGACAGTGGCCAGTATGCAATCCGGCCTGTTCTTCGGTTATCTAGGGCTGGTTGAAGGGATCGTGACGCGGATGCGCGAAGAGATGGGGGGTGATCCCATTGTGATCGGTACAGGAGGTCTTGCCCACCTGATCCTTGCCGAGTCGTCAATCGTTAAGCACGTGGACCCACTGCTAACGCTGACCGGCCTACGGATCATCTATGAGCGAAATCTCTAGACCCCCGATTTTCCCTCCTGTTTCATCCCGCAGTGAGGGCAGGTGATCCAGTCTTTCTGGAGCGGTTGGCGACATTGGCTGCAGACGATCTCATCGGGGGGCGCAGTCGGCTCCTCTTTGTGTGGTGCCTCGATCGACTTCTTAAACTCGCGAATCGCCCCGCCGAGGGATTTGCCGATCTGGGGCAATTTTGCAGCGCCAAAGACAACAAGCGCGATCAAGAAGATGATCAACAACTCCGGCATTCCCAGACCGAACATTATTCTCTCCCGTCACCACATATTAGAACTTGAATCCACTGGGGGGTTCATTCCCTGCGGCTTGCCGCGAGTTCGTCATACCGGCGGAAGCCGGTATCCAGAGGGCCCGACTGGATTCCCCCGTATCAAGTACGGGGCAGGCTCGTCAAGCACGGAATGACGGGCCAGAACAGAAGACGATACCCAACAGCTTGCTGCGGGGTGGAATTCAGAATAGCGTATTCGGTGATGGAATTCCATAAATAATGGTATCGTTGCCGACTGCCTGGCTCTTTTTTACTTGACATATTTTACTCTCGTCATTACTGTATAACGAATTTGAGATCGCAATCGTGAGAGGAGCGCTTGGCACATGACGAAGACCATTCATCAGCACGTAGAAGATATTGATAGGCGGTGGCTTCTAATCGACGCGGAGGGACTAGTGCTTGGGAGGCTGGCTACTGAGGTGGCTGTGCTCCTGCGAGGGAAGCACAAGCCGATCTTCAGTCCGCACATGGACACCGGTGACTTCGTGGTGATTGTGAATGCTGAGCGAGTAGTGTTAACGGGACATAAGCTGAAGGATAAGCTCTACTACCGCCATTCGGGCTTTCCTGGCGGGCTGAAGACGACCTCGGCTGCACAGATGATGAGAACTCACCCAACAAGGATCCTCGAGGCCGCTGTCCGCGGGATGTTGCCCAAAACGAAGTTGGGCGCTGCGCTCTTTCGCAAACTCAAGGTGTACGCCGGCCCCACTCATCCGCATGCGTCGCAGCAGCCGACACCATTTGTCAGCAAGACTATACAGGAGGTATAAATTTCAGCCATGCCAGAGGAAGCTGCGTTGTTATATGGGACTGGCCGGAGAAAGGCGTCTGTAGCGAGGGTATGGCTTTCGCCCGGTGAAGGGAAGATGATGGTCAACCGGCGACCCCTGCAGGAGTACTTTTGCCGTGCGACCAATCAAACCTTGGCCGTTCAGCCTCTGAAAACGGTAGGCGTGGAAGGGAAGTTCGACCTGCGTGTCAACGTATCCGGCGGGGGGTTGACTGGTCAGGCTGGTGCCATTCGGCTTGGCATCGCCCGCGCCCTCTTGGTAGTAGACGCCTCCTTGCGGCCGACGCTTCGGAAGGCCGGGCTCCTGACGAGGGATCCTCGATCGAAGGAGCGGAGGAAATATGGTCAGAAGGGAGCTCGCGCACGGTTCCAATTCTCAAAGCGCTAATCGTTAGAAGCGATCAGCGGCCAGCTTTCAGCAGGTAGCTTTTGCTGATGGCTGGCCGCTTATGTTTTGAGTGGGTAGTGTAGTGGCAGCTTGCCCTGCCCAATAGGGGCGCAGCAAGCAGCGCCCCTACATCGCTGATGGCTGTGTTTATGAACCCGCAGATGGATGATACAGGGCAGAAGATCCGGGTCGCAGTGGTCGGAGCCAGCGGTTATACTGGCATGGAGCTTCTCCGTCTCCTCATCAACCATCCGGCTGTAGAGATCACCGCGCTTACCTCGGAGAGTTATGCGGATTCGCCGATCGAAGAGGTGCTCCCCAGCCTCTTTGGCATGCTCAAGCTGACATGCAAAAAGTTCGATCCGCGTGAGGTGGCGAAGCATGCTGACGTGGTCTTCCTGGCCGTGCCACACAAGACCGCGATGGCCGCAGCAGTCGAGTTGCTGCCCTTAGGTGTAAAGGTCATTGATCTGAGCGCTGATTTTCGTCTACGCGATCCCGCCGTCTATCGCCAGTGGTATGGTGCAGATCATGCGGCGCCAGAGCTGCTGAAAGAAGCGGTCTATGCCCTTCCAGAGTTCTATCGCCAGCAGCTTACCACCGCGCGACTGGCGGCGGCGCCAGGCTGCTACCCCACGGCTGTCCTGCTTGGGCTGTTCCCCCTGTTGAAACGGGAGGTCGTCGACCCGTGCTCCCTGGTCATTGACGCGATCTCCGGCGCCTCAGGCGCAGGGCGGAAGCTAGACCTTCCGCTGCACTTCGCCGAGTTAGAGGGGAACGTGAAGGCGTACAAGGTCGCGTGCCACCGGCATATGCCGGAGATTGAGCAGGAACTGAGCCGCTGTATCGGCCGGGATGTGATGGTCACGTTTACGCCGCACCTGGTGGGAACGGTCCGAGGGATCCTGGCCACCATCACCGCCACCCTTGTGACCTCTAAAGATGTGAAGGAACTACGCACGCTCTACCAGAGCTGGTATCAGGACGAGCCATTCGTGAGGATCCTCCCTGATGGCCGGTTTCCTGAGACCAAGCAGGTGCGCGGTTCCAACTTCTGCGATATCGGCCTCGCCGTCGATGCCAGGACACGGCGCGTCATCGTCGTGGTAGCCATCGACAATCTTGTCAAGGGCGCTTCTGGACAGGCGATTCAGGCAATGAACGTGATGATGGGTCTCGACGAACGAACGGGGTTGCGACTCCCCCCGCTCTTCCCCTAACCTCTGCCTTTGGAGAGTTATCAGCGTTCAGCATTCAGCAATCGGCTTTTGCTGACGGCTGATAGCTGACCGCTGAAAGCTGCACTTCATTGAAACAGCCAACGATACGGGACATTGCAGGTGGGATCACGGCGGTCAAGGGTATCAGGGCCGCTGGAATCTGCTGCGGCATCAAAAAATCCGCGCTCGACCTCGCCCTCATCGTGTCGGATCGGCCCGCTACCGTGGCCGGGGTGACGACGACCAATCAGACCAAGGCTGCACCGGTGCTCCTCTGCGAGCGGCAACTGAAGGGCGGCAAATTCTCAGCGATCGTGGCCAATAGCGGTAATGCAAACGCCTGCACCGGCCGTCAGGGCGCACTGGACGCAGCGCAGACGCGCGATCGACTAGCACAGCTCCTGGGTCGTCCGACAGGTGAAGTCTTTGTTGCCTCCACCGGGGTGATCGGCAAACGGCTTCCAATCTCCAAGGTTCTCTCGGGAATTCGCGAGGCCCTCGGGCGTCTCTCGGTCACAGGTGGCGAGGCAGCAGCCAGGGCTATCATGACCACCGACACCCAGCAAAAGGAGGTAGCGGTCCGCTTTGAACTGGACGGCAAACCCATCGTCATCGGTGGAATGGCAAAGGGATCCGGAATGATCGCGCCCAATCTGGCCACGATGCTCTGTTTCGTCGGCACCGACGCCCGGGTCTCTGCCCCTCTTTTGCGCCGGGTTCTACGGCGAGCAGTCGGGGATACGTTCAATGCCATCACGGTGGACGGCTGCATGAGTACGAACGATATCGTCTTACTGTTTGCTAATGGAATGAGCGATGCGCCGCCTATAAAGGCCGGCACTCCGCAGTTAGACGTATTTGAAGAGGCGCTCTTTCAGATTCTCTCTCGCCTGGCCTACATGATTGTAAAAGATGGGGAAGGGGCGACTAAACTCATTCGGGTAGAGGTGAGGGGATCGCGAACGGCGCACGATGCCAGGGTTGCGGCGATGGCGGTCGCTAACTCCGCGCTTGTCAAGACGGCCTTCTTCGGGGAGGATTGTAATTGGGGGCGGATCATGGCCGCCCTCGGTGCCTCTGGGATCCGATTCGACCCCAACTGCGTGGAGATCGCGCTGGATAGAATTCCTGTGGTCCGGAAGGGTGTCGGTCTAGGGGCGGCGGCAGAGCGACGGGCAGCCGTACGAATGCGCCGCCCCGAGTTTGACCTGACCATTGATTTACACAAAGGCACAGGACAAGCGGCCGTCCTGACTACCGATCTGAGCGAAGCGTATGCCAGAATCAACGCCGGCTACCGGAGCTGACACCTCACGCCGCCCGTGAGGTGTCATTGCGAGTTCTGCGTAACCATTCAGTGAGAGGGGGGAGATCATTAAAATAAAATGTGGTATGTTTTTATAAAATCCCCCTTAATCCCCCTTTTTCAAAGGGGGAAACGGGTAGTCCCCCTCTTTGGAAAAGAGGGGCTAGGGGAGATTTTCCACCCACAACTGAATGGTTACAGTTCTGCCTTGTTTTCTCTTGTTCCTATCTGCTCTGACGTGGTATAAGTATTGGCTGTTAACGGACAAAGAGCTTGCACTAAATTCACACGTCCTCTGATTCCTGGAAGGGTGCCCCCACCAGTTGCGTAGGGGCCTTGTAGGGAGATGACGAGGGCGGAGGGTACAAAAACCTAGAGGGCTGCGCGAAAAGCCCAGCCGAACGGAGGAGCGACGTGGCGACGGTCACTATTAAGGAGCTGTTGGAAGCGGGGGTCCACTTCGGGCATCAGACCAAGCGTTGGAATCCGAAGATGAAGAAGTATATCTTTGGAGAACAGAACAGTATCTACATCATCGATCTGCAAAAAACCCTGAAGAAATTTCACGAAGCTGTTGAGTTTTTAAGCGGTGTGGCGGCCGACGGCCTGCCAATCGTATTTGTCGGAACAAAAAAACAGGCCGCCGATGTGATCGAGCAGGAGGCCACTCGCTGTGAGCAATTCTTTGTGAACCATCGCTGGTTGGGCGGGACCCTCACTAACTTCCAAACCGTCAGGAAGAGCGTGAAACGGCTGCGTCACATTGAAGAGATGGAGGCCAATGGCGAGTTCGAGCGCCTCACGAAGAAAGAGGTTGCAAAGCTACAGCGGGAGCTCGGGAAGCTCGAATATGCCTTGGGTGGGATTAAGGGGATGGAGCGACTGCCCGGTGCGATCTTTGTGATCGACACCAATAAGGAGCGGATCGCTGTGTGCGAGGCCAGGCGCCTCGGGATTCCGATCGTCGCTGTCGTAGACACTAACTGCGACCCCGATGAGGTGGACTACCCGATCCCTGGCAATGACGACGCGATTCGAGCCATTCGACTGATGGCGGCCCGCATGGCTGACGCTATCCAGGAGATCCGAGCCATACGGCTGAAGGCTACCGAGGACGTAGCTGTTGAGGAAGCCCAGCTAGCCCCTTCGTCAGAAGCAACGAGTTCGAGTGATGTACCACTGGAGGTCCTTCAACAGCTCTAAGATCGAGCGGAGCGATTAACTTTCAGCGATCAGGTGTCAGCTCCCCTGAGAAAGCGTTGCGTATCTGACCGAAGCTGAAAGCTAATTGCTGATGGCTGTTTTCCAAGAAAGAGGGTGAGGATGTCAGCGACAATTCCGGCGACGTTGGTGAGAGAGTTACGTGAAAGAACTGGTGTGGGGTTCATGGAGTGTAAGACCGCGTTGGCCGAGTCAGGCGGGGATCTAGGGAGAGCCACGACACTACTCCGCGAAAAGGGATTGGCCTCGGCCTCGAAGAAGATGGGGCGAACCGCCTCTGATGGCCTGGTGATGTCATATATTCACGGCGGCGGGAAGATCGGTGTGCTGTTGGAGCTGAATTGTGAAACTGACTTTGTAGCCAGGACTGACGAGTTCGTGTCGCTCGCCAGAGACGTGGCGATGCAGGTGGCAGCGACAAACCCATTGTATATCCGTCGGGAGGAGGTGCCGGCTGAACTCCTTGAGAAGGAGCGAGGGATCCTCTTGGCGCAGGTGAAATCATCCGGCAAACCCGAAAAGATCCTTGAACAGATCGTCCAAGGGCGACTGGAAAAATTCTTCAGCGAGATCTGCCTTCAGGAGCAGCCTTTCATTAAGGCCCCTGATGTCAAGGTCGAGGATCGGATTAAGGAAGTTATCGCAAAGGTCGGAGAGAATGTTGTCATCCGACGTTTCAGTAGGTATCAATTAGGCGAGAAGGTAGAGTGCGAAGCGTAACCGGATCGCACCTGGCATCAGTAGGCTGCCGCGAAGATGACGCCGTGGAGACGTTAAAGTATAAGCGGATCATGTTAAAGGTCAGCGGTGAGGCGCTTGCCGGTGATGAGAAGTTTGGGATTAGTCCCCGGGTGTTGAGCTTCCTGGCCGATGAAATCCAAGGAATCCACGTGCTTGGGGTGCAGGTTGCAGTCGTGGTGGGCGGTGGCAACATCTTTCGGGGGGTTGCCGCCAGTGCCGAGGGGATGGATCGTTCTTCCGGTGACTACATCGGGATGCTGGCAACGGTCATTAACGGCCTCGCGATGCAGGACGTGCTGGAGCGGAAGGGGATTCCTACCCGGGTGCAGACTGCCATCGAGATGCGGGAGCTGGCAGAGCCCTTTATTCGTCGCCGGGCCGTCCGGCATCTGGAAAAGGGGCGGATCGTGATCTTCGTTGGAGGGACCGGTAACCCGTATTTCAGTACTGATACCGCGGCGGCGTTGCGAGCGATGGAGGTGGGGGCCGAGGTGGTTTTCAAGGCCACGCGGGTGGACGGCGTCTACACTGCAGATCCTCTGCTTGACCCCAGCGCCAAGAAGTTCGATGAGCTCTCCTATAGCGAGGTGCTGAACCGCCAGTTAAAAGTGATGGACTCGACGGCGATCTCCTTGTGCATGGATAATCTCTTTCCGATTGTCGTGTTCAACCTTCGCCAGCCTGGGGTCCTCCGCCAGTTGGTCTTTGGTGAAAAGGTAGGGACGATCGTTCGTGGGAGTAAGCAGTGCTGAAGGAGATCCACGCGAAAGCCGAGAAGGAGATGCAGAAGGCGATCGAGTCCACACTGAAGGGCTTTAACGGTGTTCGAACCGGGCGGGCATCGATTGCATTGCTCGATGGTCTTACGGTCGAGGCCTACGGTTCTGCTGCTCCTCTCAATCAGGTCGCTACTATGGCGGTGCCTGAGATGAGGATGATCACCGTGCAACCGTGGGATCCGTCGCTGCTGACCGCTATCGAGCGGGCGATCCTCAAGTCGGACCTGGGGGTTACTCCGAGCAATGATGGCAAGATTATCAGGATCGCGATCCCATCCCTGACCGAGGAACGTCGCAAGGATCTGGTCAAGGTAGTCCGAAAAATAGCCGAGGAGGGTCGAGTATCGGTTCGCAGCGTTCGTCGTGAAGCTAACGAATCGTTGAAACGACAAGAGCGGGAGAAGGAGACCTCAGAGGATGAGATCAAACACGGTGTGGACATGATCCAGGAGCTGACCAATCGGGTGATCCATGAGGTTGACGGCTTACTGGCCAAGAAGGAAAAGGAGATAATGGAGTTCTAAGTGCTTGTCAGCTATCAGTTGATAGCTGACAACTGAAAGCTGATAGCTGCGTTATATGCATCTGAAAAGGATCCTCAGTGCTGTCGCCCTCCTCCCAGCCTTTCTCCTGCTGGTTCAGTTCGGAACCCCTTTCCATTTCTTCTTACTTGTTACTCTCGCGATCATGGTTGGACTGTACGAGTTCTACGGGATGGCAAGGGCCGGTGGCTGGCATCCGTTGACGCTCCTGGGGATGGGGAGCGGCCTGGCGCTGAGTTGCATGGAGTTTCTCGGAGCGCCGGCACCCTGGCTGATATCGGCCATGGCGGGGGTGGTCGTCCTCCTGCTTCTCAGTCTCCTGGTGGGGGGGACGGAGCCGAAAGAGGCTGCCTCGCGGGGGGCAATCACCCTGCTCGGCCTCATCTATGTCGTGGGACTGCTGAGCTTTCCATCGCTCCTGCGGGCCATGGTGTTGGGGCGCATCTATATCTTTTACCTTGTCTTCGTCACCTGGGCAGGAGACACCGGGGCGTTCTATGTCGGTTCGGCGATGGGGAAGAGGTCGCTCTGTCCCTCCATCAGTCCTGGCAAGACCGTGGAAGGGAGCGTGGGCGGACTTATCTGTTCTGTGTTAGCCTCCGGCCTGGCCAAGTTCTGGTTCTGGGAGGATCTCGGGACCGTCGAATGCCTCGCGCTTGGACTCGGGCTGGGCGTGCTGGGTCAGGCTGGGGATCTATGCGAATCTATGCTGAAACGAAGTTTCGGGGTGAAGGACTCCGGCAGGCTGATCCCGGGCCACGGCGGTGTGCTGGATCGAGTGGATAGCCTCCTCTTCACTGGGCCGGTCCTCTATGTGGCTGCGCTGGCGGGGTGGGTATGACGTCGATCTTGCTGGCTGCGCTTTCAGCAGGGCTCCTCATCCTCGCGTTTCCGTCACCAGACCTGGGATGGCTGGCGTTCGTGGCCCTTATCCCATTACTGTTGGCCATTCGCGGCATGGCTCCGGTTCGAGCCTTCTATCTCGGGACTCTTGCGGGATGGCTCTTTTACCTCATCAGCGTCTCATGGGTGACGCATTCGATGTCGGTATACGGCGGCGTGCCTGTCGCTCTTAGCGCGCTTGCGCTTGTCCTCCTGGCAGCATACCTCTCGCTCTACATTGGATTATTCGCTATGGGTACCTCGTGGATGGCGAGTGCGCCGTGGCCTCTCAACCTTCTTGTCCCATCGGCCTTGTGGGTCGGTTTGGAGTATCTACGAACCTATGCACTGACGGGATTTCCCTGGATCCTCCTGGGGTACACGCAATACCGGCATATCTCGCTTTTACCAATTGCGTCCGTCGCTGGGGTGTACGGTCTTTCGTTTCTGGTGGTGCTCATCAACATCGCACTGGCGCAGTGGGTTGGAGGCGCGCCCGCCCGTTTTCGGAGCATCGTCTTCGCCGGGGCTCTTACCCTGGCCCTCCTCGCCGCTCCGAGACTGCTGTCGCCGCCGGCTACGTCTGCTGGATCGGAACAGGCGATTCGGGTCGCTCTAGTGCAAGGCAACATCGACCAGGGGTCGAAGTGGGATACGGCGATGCAGGCAGCCACCATCGAGCGATATCGCAGTCTCAGCCTGGAGGCGGCAAAGTACGCCCCGGCCCTCATCGTGTGGCCTGAAACCGCCGTTCCTTTCTTCCTTCGGCATGAACCTGCGTTGCAAGGTCGCGTCTTGGACATCGCTGCTGAAACCGGTAGCTATCTGCTGGTGGGCAGTCCGGATGCCGAGCCACCCGCAGCCGCCAATGGCGGTACCCGCTACCATAATAGCGCATTCCTGATCTCTCCCAAGCGGGAACTCCTCAGCAGGTACGACAAAATTCACATGGTTCCCTTTGGAGAGTACGTTCCCCTCGGTTCGATCCTATCTTTCGTCCATAAGCTGGCGTACGGAATAGGCGACTTCGAAGGGGGCCGGACCTACACCATCTTTGATACTCCGGGCGGCCGCTTCGGAGCCACCATCTGTTATGAGGCGATCTTTCCGGATCAGGTTCGACGCCACGTGAAAGAAGGGGCAGAGTTCCTGGTCAATATCACAAACGATGCGTGGTTTGGCCGGTCGGCTGCCCCGGCCCAGCATCTGGCAATGGCTGCCCTTCGGGCCGCCGAGAACCGTCGCTATCTGATCCGAGCGGCCAATACCGGCATTTCCGCTATTGTGGATCCGAGTGGTCGGATTCTCCAGGCCTCCGATATCTTTGTACCCACCGTGATTACAGATCAGATTCGCGTAGAGCGAACGCAAACCTTTTACACTCGTCACGGTGATCTCTTCGCGTGGGTCTGTGTCATCTTCATCGTCGTAGTGTCCATGGCAACGTGGGCCCGGAGTGCCGTTCGAATCGCTTCGGTGTCTGCCGCCGCTTCACACAGGAGAACGCAATGATCATCCCGGAGTTCGCGCGCACACTCGATGAATTAAAGGAGAAGCTCCATACCCTATGGATCTACCTTTGACGTAGAGGCAAAGCAGTTACGTCTAATCGCGATTGAAGAGCTGCTCCATTCACAGGAATTCTGGGCCGACGCCTCCAGTGCTCGGGAAACCATGAAGGAACAACGCGCGCTGAAGGATGTGGTTGACCAACCGGAGGCCATCGGGCGCGAGCTAGAGGATCTGACGATCTTGCTCGGGCTGCTGCGGGAGGAAGAAGACCCACAGGCTCTGAAAGAGTTGGAGGGTTCGCTTAAGAGCCTGGAGAGCCAGATCGCCGCGCTCGAGATAACGACGGTCATGATTGGAGAATACGACCAGGGCAACGCGATCATTACCGTCAATCCAGGCGCCGGCGGTACCGAGTCGCAGGATTGGGCACAGATGCTGCTGCGGATGTACCTGCGTTGGGCGGAAGCCGGTCGCTATAAGACTGAGGTTATCGACCTGCTCCCTGCGGAGGAGGCAGGGATCAAGAGTGCCACGGTGACGGTGACGGGCAAGTATGCCTATGGCCGCCTGAAAGCCGAGATTGGGGTCCACCGTCTCGTTCGCATCTCTCCGTTCGATGCCAACCACCGCCGTCACACCTCCTTTGCTTCGATCTTCGTCTACCCTGAGATCGATGACACCATTGATGTATCTATCGACGAGAAGGATCTGCGCGTTGACACCTACCGCTCCAGCGGGGCAGGCGGGCAGCATGTGAACGTCACTGACTCGGCGGTGCGGCTCACCCATCTGCCGACGGGTATCGTTGTCTCCTGTCAGAATGAACGCTCGCAGCATAAGAATAAGGCCATGGCCATGAAGGTCCTGCGCTCCAGACTGTACGACTACTATCGTCGAGAGCAAGAGAAGGAAATGGCCAAGCTCGAAGGCGAAAAGAAGGACATTGCGTGGGGCAGCCAGATTCGTTCGTACGTGCTCGCGCCCTACCAGCTCGTTAAGGATCACCGGACCGGCCTGGAGACGGGTAATGTCGAGAAAGTTCTCGACGGAGAGATCGAGCCATTCATCGATGCCTTTTTGCTGAAAGGGCGAAGCGCGTCTGAGGCTGCGAAATGAGATGTGCTGCACCTTGATGCACGCCACAAGTATCCCAATATTACTCAGAGCATAAAATAGCTTGCCTCCCCCTTTAGCAAAGGGGGAAGTTACTGGAGATGTTGTGCAAGAGTGCAATCTAGTTAATGCTCCCCATAATAACGAGCGTTGGGAGTAACCATTCAGTTACGGGTGGAAAATCTCCCCTAGCCCCTCTTTTCCAAAGAGGGGGACTACCCGTTTCCCCCTTTGAGAAAGGGGGATTAAGGGGGATTTTATAAAAACCTACCACATTTTATTTAATGATTTCCCCCCTCTCACTGAATGGTTACCGGTGGGAAGCGAAAATACTTGACACCTTCCGGTCGTTCTTGATAGAAAGGACGAACGGCTACCTTTGCGCGCATCGGTAGTTTGCGGTTCGTGAGCGGAACAACACTGAAAAGGATGTGGCTCGATGGCGAAGAAGTTTTTCACGGTCCTTGTCCTTCCCGATGCCAGCTCCCATATCCGAAGATTCCATATCGCTAAACCCCTCCTCAGCGCGCTTGCTGTTACCTCAGGCTTCATTTTTATCGCCTTTCTCTTCCTCATCTATCAGGCGGTGGGCCATACCGGCCACATGCTGGAGCTCCGCCAGCTTCGAACAACATCAAACGAGCAGGCCAACCTGCTGCAGAAATTTGAAGGTCTCGAGAGTCAAATGGTCCAGCTCCGGGAGTTCGACGTTCGTTTGCGGACGGCAGCCGGTCTGGAGGTGAAGGACGCGGAGAGTTCGATCGTTGGCGTGGGAGGGGCGGATACCTTGAGTTCGAGTGCCCTGCTGGTGGCGGCCGTCGCTCACCAGACCTCACCCGCTAACCCTTCAACGGGGATTAGGGCTGATAACCTGGGCGGAGAGTTCGACCGATTAAGCCGCGAGATGAACGATCGCAACAAGAGCTTTCAGGGTCTGATCGGGTCGCTCGAGACGAAGCGGAGCCTTCTGGCCTCTACCCCGACCATCTGGCCAACCAAAGGGTGGCTCACGGCCGGGTTCGGGCAGCGTCGCTCACCCTTTACCGGGCAGCGACAGATGCATGAAGGAGTCGATATCGCGAACACCGTTGGGACGTCGGTCATCGCCCCTGCCGATGGGATCGTCACGTATACGGGTCCGCTCGGCGGTTTCGGCGACGTGGTCTCAATCGATCACGGCCACAAGATCTCCACCTTCTATGCCCACCTGCAACAGCACAAGGTATCGCAGGGTCAGCGGGTGAGAAGGGGGGACATTATTGGCTTGGTGGGGACAACGGGCCGCGTGACCGGGCCCCACCTTCATTACGAGATCCAGGTGAACGAGGTGTCGGTTGATCCAACCAAGTATGTCATCGATCAGGAAACGGTGAAATATCTCGGGAACGGTGACTCGGCCGAGTAGCGATCGGATCGCCTGGTTATAGGTTGTGGGCTAGGACCCCCGGAGGAGCAGGCTCTTCGGGGGTTTTTGTTTGTTGTTGCGTAGGGGCAGGGCTTGCCCTGCCCGTGATGGGCGCGGCAAGCAGCGCCCCTACGCCAGACTTCGTAGGCCTCGCAATACCCCTGGCGTACACGGTGCACCCATTTTTGGAGGCTCCTTTCGGATTGAAGGCTTCCCGCTTCTATGGTAGTATCCGCTCGAAATCGCTAGATATTAGGGAGGAGAGGGCTCAACGATGTTCATGAAGTTGGTGTCCAGGATTGTTGGAACAAAAAATGAGCGGGAGCTCAAGCGAATCCAGCCGATGGTGGCGGCGATCAATGAGCTGGAGCCAAAACTGAAGGCGCTCTCCGATGACGACCTTCGCGGCAAGACGACCGAGTTCAGGGAGCGGATTGTACAGGGGGCAACCGTCAACGATCTCCTCGTTGAGGCCTTTGCGGTCGTGCGGGAGGCAGGGCGCCGCGTACTCAATATGCGCCACTTCGATGTCCAGATGCTTGGTGGCATCGTCCTGCACGAGGGCAAGATCGCCGAGATGGCGACCGGCGAAGGCAAAACCCTGGCGGCCACGCTCCCTGTCTACCTGAATGCCCTGGAGGGAAAGGGTGTCCACGTGGTGACCGTGAACGACTATCTTGCCAAGCGAGATAGCCAGTGGATGGGCGGGATCTACCGGTTCCTGGGACTCTCCGTGGGCCTGATCCAGCACGACCTGGCCGACACGCCTCGAAAACTGTCCTATGACGCCGATGTCACCTACGGGACCAACAACGAATACGGTTTTGATTACCTGCGCGATAATATGAAGTTTTCCGCCGCGGACTTCGTGCAGCGTGATCTGCACTATGCCATAGTGGATGAGGTAGACTCAATCCTGATCGATGAGGCCCGAACCCCGCTCATCATCTCCGGGCCGGCGGAGGAATCGACCGAGAAGTACTACCAGATCGATCAGATCATCCCGCGGCTGAAGCGGGGGGCCACCATTGTGGGCGGCAAGATGTACGAGGCGGAGGCTCAAGTGTCCGGGGATTATATGGTTGACGAAAAGGCGAAGTCGGTCGCCCTGACCGATAGTGGCATGGCCAAGGTGGAGGGCCTCCTGGGGGTGAAGAACCTCTACGATCCAGCCCACATAGAGTTCGTCCATCACGTCCAGCAGGCGCTGAAGGCCCATGTCCTCTTCAAGCTGGACGTAGACTATGTGGTTAAGGATGGTGAGGTGATAATCGTCGATGAGTTCACCGGCCGTCTGATGCCCGGGAGGCGGTGGAGCGATGGGCTCCATCAGGCGGTAGAGGCCAAAGAGCGGGTCAAGATCGAACGGGAGAACCAGACCCTGGCCACTATTACCTTCCAGAACTACTTCCGGATGTACAAAAAGCTTGCGGGGATGACCGGGACGGCCGATACGGAGGCTGCGGAATTCGCCCAGATCTACAATCTGGACGTGATGGTGATGCCGACGAACCAGCCGATGGTCAGGACCAACTACCCGGATGTCATTTATAAGAGCGTACGAGAAAAGTACGACGCTGTCGTGGAAGAGATCGCAGAGCTACACAAGACCGGACGGCCGATCCTGGTCGGGACCACCTCGATCGAAAAGAACGAAAAGCTCTCGGCTCTTCTGAAACGAAAGGGAATACCTCATCAGGTGCTGAACGCCAAGCAGCACGAGCGGGAGGCCGAGATCGTGGCTCAGGCCGGCCGCTTTAAGGCGGTTACCATCGCCACCAATATGGCCGGCCGCGGGACCGATATCCTCCTGGGTGGTAGTCCGAAGTTCCTGGCGGCGGAGCTGCTCGGACGGGGTGAGGCGCCGGAGGATGGGGTCGATCCTCATGAGCTGGCCAATACGATCGAGGAGGTCCGTCAGATGCAGCACTATGGCCTGCTGGATCTGTCGGTGAACGCCGAGGAGTATGCCGCGGCGCTGGCCGTAGTTCGCAAGCAGACCGAGGCCGAACACCGACAGGTGGTCGACCAGGACGGCATGCACATCATCGGGACCGAGCGCCATGAGGCCCGACGCATCGATAATCAGCTTCGGGGGCGCGCCGGTCGTCAGGGCGACCCTGGCTCATCCCGCTTCTACCTCTCGCTGGAAGACGATCTTCTTCGCCTGTTCGGATCCGACCGTATCAGCACCATCATGGAGAAGCTGGGGATTGAGGAGGGGGAGCCGATTGAGCACAGCATGGTCACCCGCGCGATCGAGACGGCTCAAAAGCGAGTAGAGGCCCATAACTTCGAGATTCGCAAGCACCTCATCGAATACGATGACGTGATGAATAAGCAGCGGCAGATCATCTACGCTGAGCGCCGCAAGATCCTTGATGGCGAGAGCCTACAGGACACCCTGGCTGAGATGCGGGGCGAGGTGATCGACGAGATGCTCTCGCTCTACGTCAACGCAGAGAGCTATCCCGAGGAGTGGGATCTGGCGGGCCTCACCGAGGCGGTGAAAAGACAGTTCGATCTGGAGATCTCGTGGCCTGCAGAGGAAGTGGGGTCGCTCACTGTGGCGTTGCTACGCGATAGTATTGAGGATCGAGCGCTCAAGTTCCACGAGGAGCGGGAGGCGAGACTCGGCACGGAGGTGATACGATACCTGGAGCGGATGGTCATGTTGCAGGTAGTGGACTCGCAGTGGAAAGACCACCTCCTGGCCATGGATCACCTGAAAGAAGGGATCGGCCTTCGAGGGTACGGTCAAAAAGATCCGCTCATCGAGTACAAACGCGAAGGCTTCGCGATGTTCGAGGCGATGGTCGAGCGGCTTAAGCAGCAGACGATCGAGTATCTCTACAGGGTCCAAGTGGCGCCCGACGAGGCCCTCGCGTTTGCGGAGGCACGGGACGCGCCACCTGGCGGGGGCGGGGATAGCGACCATGTCCTTCGTCCTCCATCCGCTCCGCAACCGAGGGCTGCGGAGCGCTCCCTCCGGCCGCTATCCGCGACCGCTCCCATCAAAGTGGTTGGAAAGAAGATTGGGCGGAACGACGACTGTCCCTGCGGCAGCGGCCGAAAATATAAGAAGTGCTGCGGCGCTTGAGCTGATAGCTGAACGCTGACGGCTGACGGTAACATGATGCGTGGGGTGTCGGTCATTGGCGTCGGATGTACGCCGTTCGGGAAACAGACCGGCGTCGGCATCACTGACCTGGCGCTGCAAGCATGCCGGGAAGCCCTTCACGATGCACAGGTCCCCACGAGCCTGGTGCAGTCATTCTACCTCGGCAACTTCGCCTCAGAGGCTCTGGTCCATCAAGGGTCGCTGGCCCCGATCGTCGCGTATCGGCTCGGCCTCGGGCCGATTCCCTGTACGAGGGTGGAAGGGGCGTGCGCCTCATCAGGTATCGCCTTCCGTCATGGGGTGCTGCTGATCGCATCGGGGCTGTGCGATATCGTGCTCGCCGCCGGTGTCGAAAAGATGACCTCGGCGGAGACAGGGGCGGTGACGGAGGCGCTGGCCTCAGCCGGCGACGCAGAGAGCGAGATGCGACTGGGTCTCACCTTCCCGGGGACCTTCGGGATCATCATGCGGCGGCATATGCACCAGTACGGGACGACGCGCGAGCAGGTGGGGATGGTCTCGGTCAAGAACCGGCAGAATGGCAGCGCCAATCCAAAAGCCCACTTTCAGAAGCCAGTAGCCTTGGAGGAGGTCATGGGCTCAAGGCTAATTTGCGATCCGCTTCGACTGTATGATTGCACGCCGATCAGCGATGGCGCTGCGGCTGCCGTCCTATGTGCGGCCGATCTGGCGAGCGAGTTCACCCAGCGGCCAATTGATGTCATCGGTTCCGGTCACGCCATTGGTCCCGCGACGCTGTTCGAGATGGCGGACCTGACCACCTTTGAGGCCTCGGTGGCCGCCGCGCAGCAGGCCTACCGAGAGGCCGGTATCGCCCCGCGCGATATCGATGTGGCCGAGGTGCACGATTGCTTCACCATCGCTGAGATTACGGCCATCGAAGACCTGGGATTCGTAGAGAAAGGGAAGGGGGGACCGGCCGTCGCCGATGGGCTCACGGCGCTTGACGGGAAGCTTCCGATCAATCCGAGCGGAGGCCTGCTGAGTAAGGGTCACCCGGTCGGCGCCACAGGTCTCGCCCAGATCTATGAGATCGTCGGGCAGTTGAGGGGTGAAGCGATCAACCAGGTAAAGGGCGCCCAAATCGGCCTGGCTCACAACCTTGGTGGGACCGGTGCGGTCAGTACGGTCCACATCCTGAAGCGGCGATGAGGATGGCCTCATTCGAGGCGTTTGCGTGCGACGCCTGCAAAGGCCTGTTTGCCAGGCCTCAACACTCCTGCCGGCGCTGTGGGGCGATAACCATCCTGCCAGTGAACCTGTCGGGTAGAGGCACGCTCACCTCCTTCACGACTATTCGAGTGCCGCCGACCGTCTTCCTGGGGCAGGAGCCGTACGACATCGCGGTCATCGATCTGGAAGAGGGGCTGCGGGTCACGGCTCGACTCACCGTCCCGGCTGGGAGAGCAGCGGAGATCGGCGATCCGGCGGTTTTTGAAGAGGTCCTCCCGTATGGGCCGGTCTTTCGGCTGATCTAAGAGTGGGAGTAACTACTCAGGTAGATAGGCTGAAGGCTGAAGACCGTTAGGGGTAAAGCAGTAATCACGCAACACTTCGGGCATGTGAGCTGGCTGATGACGTCGCAATTTGTCGGAGCGTTTGGACTTCTTGCCCAATGAGGAGTCCTCTCTGATAGAACTAAAGGTCGTGGAAACCGAGAAGGTCTTGAATCCACTGGGGGTTCATTCCCCGCCGCTTGCCGCGAGTTCGTCATACCGGCGGAAGCCGGTATCCAGCGGGCCCGACTGGATTCCGTGTCAAGCACGGAATGACGGGCCAGAACAGAAGACGATACCCCGTAGCTTGCTGCGGGGTAGTTCATTCGTGCCTTGCGAGATACTGTAGAGCCTTCAGCCTTCAGCCTAAACGCCTAAGTAGTTACGAGTGGGAATGGACAACAGTATGCTGACGATTGCAGGGATCCAGATGGGGTGTGTGGCTGACCCTCGGGCCAATCTGGAGAGAGCGCTGGAGCTCGGCCGGGTTGCGGTTGAACGGGGGGCGAAGGTTATCTGCTTTGCGGAGTGTTTTGCCTGGCCCTGGTTTCCCAGTCAGGTCGATCAGTCGCAGTTTGCCGTCGCCGAGCCGGTTCCTGGGCCGCTCAGTGAGACGATTGCCGCATTTGCACGGGATCACCAAGTCGTTGTGATCGCGCCGATCTTCGAGCGTGGGGACGATGCCGCCTATTACAATACGGCCCTGGTGTTTGACGCTGATGGGATCCTGCTGGGTCGCTACCGAAAAAATCATATCCCGCAGATCCAGAACTATCAGGAACGGTTCTATTTCCAGCCCGGGAATCAGGGATTCCCCGTGTTCCATACCCGATACGCCACGATCGGCATCCAAATCTCGTGGGATATGTTCTTCCCGGAAGGGTCGCGCCTGCTCGCCCTTCAGGGGGCCGACGTGATCTATGCGCCGATGTCCGCTTCGGTGGTCGCATCTTCCGCCAAGTGGGAGCGGGCGATTGTCGGGAGCGCGGTCTACAACGGAGTTTTTGTATTTCGGGTCAATCGCATCGAGGGCGAGGACGGGCTGCCCTTTTACGGCAGGAGCTTTTGTGTTGATCCGAACGGCGACTTCGTGGTGGAACCAAGCGGTGCCAGCGAAGGCGTGATCCTGGCCGAGGTCGACCTGGGATGGGTTAAGACGATCAGGGACATCTGGCCCTTCCTCCAAGACCGTCGCCCCGAGATCTACGCCGGGTTGACCTAGAGTCAATACTGTTCACTTTAGCCGTTCGTGGTGAGCCTGTCGAACCACAATTACCCTTCGACTTCTGTTCTGGCTCGTCATTCCGTGCTTGACACGCCTGCCCCGTACTGGATACGGGGGAATCCAGTCGGGCCCTCTGGATACCGGCTTCCGCCGGTATGACGAACTCGCGGCAAGCTGCGGGGAATGAATCTTCAGTACATTCAGCCGAAAGGGCACTATGGCTATAATCGCACCTTTCAGAGGATTACGGTACAATCCGGACCTCGTAAAAGAGCTGAGCCTGGTCATGGCTCCGCCCTATGACGTTATTTCACCGGAGGGGCAGCGAACCTTCCACGCCCGCCATGAGCAGAATGTGATTCGCCTGATCCTCGGCGAGGCGCTGGAGGGAGACGACGCGGTACGGAATCAATACAGTCGCGCGGGAGATTACTTCCGCCGATGGCAAACCGAACAGGTGCTGGTTCGTGACCCTGCGCCCGCCGTGTACCTCTACCAGCAGACCTTTCAGCTCCCTGGCGCCGGGACGCTCACGCGATACGGTCTGATCGGGCTGGTTCGTCTGGAGGAGTTCGGTAGTCGTACGGTCTTCCCTCATGAGCGAACAATGGGGGCAGCCAAGGCCGACCGACTTCGTCTGATACAGGCCTGTCACGCGAACTTGAGTTCTGTCTTCGGCATCTATCCCGGTCGCTTTCTTGAACTGGATCGGCTGACGGCTGCCGCCGAGGAGTCCAAGCCGACCATTGACCTCATCGATTGGGACGGCATCCACCATCGGGTCTGGACCTGTCAGGATCGTGCAGCGATCAAGAGACTTCAGGCGGAGTGTGCGTCAACGCCGCTCTTCATCGCGGATGGTCATCATCGGTATGAGACTGCGCTGACCTTCCGAGATCTCATGCGGGAGAAAGAGAAGGGTGACCCCGCCCAGACGCAGAGACGGCCTTACAACTACATCATGATGACGCTGGTCAGCGCCGAGGACCCCGGCCTGGTCATCCTTCCGATTCATCGGCTGCTCAGACACCTGCCGGGCGGTAGCCTGGATGGATATCTGGCCCAGCTTGCCCGGCAATTCACCGTCGAGAGGCTGCCTGTCCCCCGCGACCCTGCGGCCGCCGCCTCGGCCCTGCTCAGCCGGCTGCGACAGACCAAAGAGGGGACGCACTGTTTCGGCCTGTACGGTGGAGAGGAGCGTGCATACCTCCTGACGCTCGCCGATGAACAGGCCCTGGAGGCTAAGGCGGATGAGGACAAGCCACCCGTCTACAGGCAACTGGATGTCACCATCGTTCATGCGCTTCTGATCGAGGGGCCGTGGTCCCGGCAAGGGCTGTGCGATCTTCCGGAGGATGCGCTGAGTTATCACCATGATGCCGCAGAGGCCATCCGACTGGTCCAGCAAGGGGGGTGGGCAGCGGCCATTTTGCTCAATCCAACGAAAATCGCCGAGGTCCAGGCGGTGGCCGAGGCCGGCTTACGGATGCCGCCAAAGTCAACCTTCTTCTACCCCAAGCTCCTTACCGGCCTGGCGATCCATCCCCTCATGCCCGACGAGGTGGTCGAGGTATAGGCTGCTGAGAAGCGTCCAGCCGCCGGCACTCAGCCAATTCCCACCGCCCCATCCCTCGCCAAGGTTGAGGACCGCCTGCTTTGGCTCCAAGCGCACTACGAAATGATAGCCACCCCTCAAGCTCCTGGCTCTTGGCAGGACAGTGCGGGGAGATCCCTTTCTATCGGCAGCATTCGGACCGCTTGGCTTGAGAGCGTCGGGTATCGAGTAGTTCGGTTCTGGGATTACCCCCCACCTTCATCCTCCCCCTCAAGGGGGGAGGAAATCCATAAGGGGAGGAGAGGAATCCACAAAAGGTGTCCCTTCCCCCCATGAGGGGGAAGGTGAGGATGGGGGGGTGGAGGACCGAAGCGTAGCCATGCTTTCGTGCCATGAGCCAAATTCCTTGACTTCATTAGATCGAGCGCGTAACTTTATGCTAACCTGACTTCTACTGCGCGAACGTGTGCCATTCAATGCCGATATCAGCACCTGCGAAGCCGGAACATGGAGCCCTATGATCCCAGGATCCCTGGAAAACGATTATCCCATCCTCCTTACCGGTGGGGCCGGATTCCTTGGCTCTGCAGTGGTCAAGGCCTTGAGGGAACACGGCTTCACGAGGCTGTTCATCCCTCGAAAGGCCGAGTATGACTTAACTCGCGAGTCTGAGGTTATTCGGCTCTACCGCGACACGCAACCTCGCGTGGTCATTCACCTGGCCGCCGTGGTCGGAGGTATCGGCGCCAATCAGCAAAATCCCGGCAGGTTCTTCTACGAGAACCTACTCATGGGCACCTTTGTCATGGAGCACGCCCGCCTATCCGGCGTCGACAAGTTCGTAGCGATCGGAACGATCTGCGCCTATCCGAAGTTCGCCCCAATTCCTTTTCAGGAAGAGCACCTCTGGAACGGCTATCCCGAAGAAACCAATGCGCCGTATGGGCTGGCCAAAAAGATGCTGCTAGTACAGTCCCAGGCCTACCGAAATCAGTACGGTTTCAATGCCATCTATCTGCTGCCGGTCAATCTGTACGGTCCACGCGACAACTTCGACCCCGCCTCGTCGCACGTCATCCCGGCCCTCATCAAGAAGTGCTGTGACGCCATCACCGCCGGTCAGCGAGAGATCATCGTCTGGGGGACAGGTAAGGCTACGCGAGAGTTCCTCTATGTCGAGGATGCCGCCGAAGGAATCGTCCTGGCCACCGAGCTGTACGACAAGCCCGATCCGGTAAACCTGGGGGCCGGCTTCGAGGTCTCGATCCACGACCTGGTCCACCTCATCGCGCGACTGACCGGCTTTACCGGGACCATCACCTGGGACGCGACGAAGCCTGACGGGCAGCCGCGTCGGTGCCTGGACACTTCCAGGGCCGAACGAGAGCTCGGGTTCAAGGCCAGGATGCCTCTAGAGGAGGGGCTGCGCAGGACGATCGAATGGTATCAGCAGGCTCATCGCTAGAGCCGAAGCAGCTTTCGTGGACGGGCCATGTCTAATGGCGTAAACCCGCTCCCGCTGGTCTCGATCATCACCCCTTCTCTCAACCAGGGACGGTTCATCCGGGATACCATCGAGAGCGTTCTCTCGCAGGACTATCCCAGATTGGAATACCTCGTCATGGACGGGGGCTCCACGGACGAGACCCTGGACATACTGCGGAGCTATGGGGGGGGACCGGCTCACGTGGAGGTCGGGCCCTGATGGAGGTACTCATACGAACAATACTGGCTTCCCCTATCAGAGTGGTGAATCAACCCCCTTACCGGTCGCTTTGAGGTGACAGCTCGGCACAACGATTGGCTGACCAAGTTCTTCGTCATACGCTCTCCCATCGCATAGCCCACGATTTCACCGTTGGAAAGATCCTTGTGACCCGCAAGAGAGAGCCATCCTTCATCGGTCGGCGTATAGGTCATATCGCTCACCCGCACGCTATTGGGTGGTGCTGACTTAAATTGCTGATCCAGCACATTCTCGGTTACCGGGAGGGTATGCCGTGAATCGGTAGTCACTGTGAATTTCTTCGTCTGTTTACAGCGCATCCCAAGCTTTTTGCGGAGGCGTTTGATTCGGCAAACGTCGGCATGGACGCCCCGTGTTCCGCCAAATCGTGCTGTAAGGGTTCAGGACCGCATGTCTGGCGTGTACGCGTAGGTGCGGCCTTGATCTCAACCTCCAGACGCGCATTCTTCTGCGTCCGATCAGAGGGGGACCGCTCAAGCCAAGCGTAATATCCACTTGCCGATACCTCCAATACCCGGCTCATCAGCGATACAGGATATTGTCGTCGCATCTCTTGCATCACCGCGTACCGGGCAGCGACTCTTTCGCAAAGTACGCGGCGGATTTTTTTAAGATGTCCCGCTCCATCTTTACTTCAACCAGTTCCTGCTTTGTCCTGGCCAACTCCATCTCGATCCCGGTCAGCGGCTTCTGGCTCTTGCCTATCTCAGATAGCTTTCCCGATTTACTCGTTCGCAGCCGGTTCCCCAACGTTGACGGCGGCAATGACACCCTCCGGGTTGCTGCCGGTATCGTCATGTTCCCTTCAGTGCCCAGTTTTACCGCTTCTTCTCGAAACTCCTTCGTGTACCTTCCCTGTGGAATCCCCTTCATCTTGACACCTCCGTCGTTATATTTTACACGACCCTGGTTTCCATTGATTCCATCCTACCTCAAGTGACCGCCTGCGTTTCATCTAGTCATGGAGGCCTTGAACGTGATAGCATTCAGGCTGTTTTGAGGCGTTGTTGTTGGTGGAGTGGTGGCAGTGCGTAGCGTCGTTGCGCTCGGCGTGTAGCGACGGGCGCTAGTAACCAAGCGAGAGCAGGGGACATCAGGATGACGGGAAAGGCGCAAGAAGCTCATTATAGCATGCTGGAGGTTGCGCTCGCCCAGTTGGACGCGGTGGCAGAGCGACTCGCGCTTGATCCGGGCATTCACAAGCGGCTACGGCAGCCCCAGCGTTCCCTCATCGTGTCGGTCCCGACCCTGATGGACGATGGGCGGCTCGAAGTCTTTACTGGCTTCCGGGTGCAGCATGACCTGACCTTGGGCCCGACAAAGGGCGGGATCCGCTACCATCCGGGCGTGAACCTGGGTGAAGTGACGGCCCTGGCGATGCTGATGAGCTGGAAGTGTGCGCTGATCGGCCTTCCGTATGGAGGCGCGAAAGGGGGGATTTGCTGCGATGCCACTCGGATGTCGCAGGGTGAACTTGAACGGATGACGCGCCGCTATACCTCTGAGATTCTTCTCGTTATCGGCCCGGACCAGGATATCCCGGCCCCCGATCTCTATACCAACGAGCAGACCATGGCCTGGATGATGGATACCTACAGTATGCACCGGGGTATCACGACGCCGGGCGTGGTCACTGGCAAGCCGCTGTTGCTGGGGGGGTCGCTGGGCCGCGCCGAGGCCACTGGCCGTGGTGTCTACTATGTTGTGAAGGCGGCGGCCCGGGACCATGACGTGCCAATGAAGGGGGCGAGGGTGGTGGTCCAGGGATTTGGTAACGTCGGTGCTGTGGCTGCCAAGCTGTTCTATGAAGAAGACTGCCGCGTGATTGCGGTGAGCGATAGCAAGGGCGGGATCTATAATGCAAACGGGCTCAATATTGCTCAGGTGTTGGCTGAGGACGCTGAGGGAGGCTCCGTCACCCAGCACCGTGATGGCGATCGGATTTCCAACGAGGAGATCCTTGAGCTCGAGTGCGATATCCTGATTCCTGCTGCGACCGAAGGCCAAATTACGCGCAAGAACGCCGATCGGATACGGGCCAGGATCGTGGCCGAAGGGGCGAACGGGCCGACGACGCCAGAGGCCGATCAGATACTGGCGGCGAAGGGGACGACCGTCATCCCCGATATCCTCGCCAACGCAGGCGGCGTGGCGGTCTCGTACTTTGAATGGGTGCAAGATTTGCAGCAGTATTTCTGGCACGAGCATCAGATCAACGAACGGCTGTCCGAGGTGATGATCTCCGCGTACCAGCGGGTCGTGGCGCTGTCTCGCAAAGAGCAGGTTGATCTTCGGACCGCCGCGCTGATGCTGGCCGTCAAAAGGGTGGCTGACGGCAAGCGACTTAGGGGGTTGTATCCATGACGCAGATCGCGAGGCTCATCGCCAGGGAGATCCTGGATTCCCGTGGCTATCCGACCGTCGAGGTGGACGCTGTGTTGGAGGACGGCTCCATCGGGCGGGCATCCGTTCCGTCCGGTGCTTCAACCGGCCGCCACGAGGCGCTGGAGCTGAGGGACGGGGATCCGTCCCGCTATGCGGGGAAAGGGGTACAAAAGGCGATCCGCCATATCCACGACCTCATTGCCCCAGTCCTCCTAGGCAAACAGGCTGATGAGCAGGCAGCGATCGATCAGATGCTCATCACACTTGACGGGACCGAGAATAAGGCCAGACTGGGCGCCAACGCGGTATTGGGCGTCTCGCTTGCCGTCGCGAAGGCCGCCGCAGTCGCACGGGGTCTTCCGTTTTACCGGTATCTGGGTGGCCCATCGGCTACGACCCTTCCGGTTCCCCTTATGAACATCATCAATGGCGGGGCGCACGCCGACACCAACGTCGATTTTCAGGAGTTCATGATCGTACCTGTTGGGGCACCAACCTTTGCTGAGGCTGTCCGGTTCGGGGCGGAGACCTTTCGCGCGCTGGGTAGTGTTCTGACTGGGAGAGGCTACAGCACCACGGTTGGCGATGAAGGCGGTTTTGCGCCACGCCTACGCTCAAATGTTGAAGCGATCGAGTTGATCCTGGAGGCGATCGCAAAAGCCGGTTATCGGCCAGGCAGCGACATCGCGCTGGCGCTCGACCCGGCGGCGAGTGAGTTCTTCGATGAGGGCAAGTACGTCTTCAAGAAATCTGACGGCTCGGCCCGGGACGCTGAAGGGATGATTCGCTTTTACGGCGACTGGATCCGCCAGTACCCGATTGTCTCGATCGAGGATGGCTTGGCCGAGGATGACTGGAGGGGATGGAAGGAACTTACCGCCGAGATCGGGAAGAAGACGCAACTGGTGGGCGATGACCTCTTCGTCACGAGTAGCCGCCGGCTGGCCCGCGGGATCGATGAGGGCGTTGCCAACGCCATTCTCATTAAGCTTAACCAGGTCGGGACGCTGACTGAAACACTTCAGGCAATGGAGTTGGCGCGCTCTGTCGGGTACCGGACCGTGATCTCGCATCGGTCGGGTGAGACAGAGGACACGACAATAGCCGACTTGGCGGTAGCCACGGGTGCCGGCCAGATCAAGACCGGCTCGCTCAGCAGGGCCGAACGGACCTGCAAGTATAATCAACTGCTCCGAATCGAGGAAGCGTTAGGGCCGGATGCGGTCCTGGCGGCCCCGTTTGCCAAGGCGCAGTAGGGTGTTGGTCACGGTCGACGGTTCTTTGAGTGTCTGCGTCCGCTAGCGGGTTCGGGGTCGCTTGCCTGGAGATCGGACGCGACGCCGAGACCGGCAACCTGCCGCACGCTCTCTTCGAACTCCTTTAGCTTGTCCATTTCCAGCTTGAGTTTGCTCAGTTGCTCGGCCTGCCCTTGCAGGAGCGAGGTCATCGCGAGATTTTCTCGCTCCAAATATTGCATACGGGTCAGGTAGTACTGGCCCCGAACCAGGTTGAGCAGCGTCACGGTTGAACCAACGGTCAGGACCGTCAGCATAATGCAGGAGATGACGACGATCCGCCTTGAAAGGCAAAACTGCCGCATTCGGCCGCCTTCGGTAAAGGCCATGATCGTGATGACCCCCCTGAGGGCGGCGCCGATAAACGACCCCAGCGACAACAGGCCGTGAAATATCTCTCTCAGTGCTCGCATATTCTTCCCTCCTTGCCAAAGCTGACAGCTAATAGCTTATAGCTAACAGCTATTGTTGCCAGAAATGATCGTAACCACCGGCAAGCGCAACCGCTCTGCCATCTTGCCGTTCGAGGCGGCATCCGTGACCTGCTTCCCAGACCTTCCCAATCGCTGTCACAGTTACCGCATCAGGGAACATGGCGACAATATCGGCAGGATCCCACGAAGAGGTAAAGAGCAGCTCGAAGTCTTCTCCACCCTGCAGTGCCAGGGCAAGTGGTTCTTGAGCGAAGCGCTGCGCGACGGCTGATGCCGCCTGATCGATCGGGATCTGATCCTCTCTGATCGTCGCCGAGACCCCGCTTTCGCGGCAGAGATGTGTCAGGTCAGAAGCCAGCCCATCACTCAGATCAATCATTGCTGACGCGACTCCAGCCTGCGCAAGGGCCCTTCCCTCCCGGATCCTTGGGATAGGGCAGAGATGTCGTTCGATGGCCTGTCTGATATCCTCCTGGAGCGAGCCGGAGACTTCATATGGGGTCTCGACATGATCGTCCAGGAGACGGAAACCGGCCTTAAGCGCTATGAGACCTGCCGCCGCCGCACCCAATCGGCCCGTAACCCAAATCCGTTCCCCCGGTTTCGCCCCGGAACGTGTGACAGCTTTACCCACCTCAACTTCTCCTACCAGGGTCACGCCAATCATGAGTGTTGCAGAGGCGGAAAGATCGCCGCCGATGACCTCGACTGCGAATTGCGCACCTTCCTCCCGGAGGCCACGATAGAGTTCATCGACAAACTCGATCTCTTCTTCGGGAGGGATTGCCAGAGTGACAAGCGCGGCGCGCGGCAGACCCCCCATGGCGGCAATGTCACTCAGATTGACTCCCATCGCCTTACGTCCGAGACGAAAAGGCGTGATGGTCTGTCGCGTAAAATCGACCTCATCAACGAGCAGATCAGTCGTGAGTAGAAGATCTCTGCCTGCTGTGGGCCGCAACGCGGCGCAGTCGTCACCGATTCCAAGAAGGGCATCGTGCGGCTTGGGCAGAATCCTTCTGATCCGTTCGATCAGGGCAAACTCCCCGATAGCCGAAATTCTCATCTGTCGTCGTCAGTCCCCTCACCTTGATCCTCTCCCACAGTGGGGGAGAGGGGGGAGTGAGGGGGGGTGGGCAGGAACATTCCCATCGCATGCAGGCGATCGGCTAGCTTGGCGAATTCATCGAGGCTCAGGGTCTCGCCGCGGCGCTTCGGATCGATGTCCGCATCCACCAGGGTCCGCTCTAGGGCTGTGGGCTCCGCCATGATGTCGGCATGGAGTAACGCATTGCGGAGCATCTTCCTGCGCTGTCCGAAAGCAGCTCGCACAATGCGAAACAGCAGATCAGGGGATTGCACTGACACCCTGGGTCCATGGAGTAGATCGAGACGAACGATGGTAGAATCAACGGCAGGCTTCGGATAGAAGGCTGTCCTTGAGACCTGCGCCACCACTGAGACGTCTGCCTCGTAGTGACAACGGAGTGTCAAGGCACTATACCCCTCTTCGTTGGGGGCCGCCAGGAGCCGCTGCGCCACTTCTCGTTGCACCATAACCAGGAGGAAGGAAAAGTGCTGCCGCAACGGGATCAACTGAAGGATCAGAGGAGTGGCCACCGAATAGGGAAGGTTTGAAACCAGCTTGGCCGGTTTATGTCCTGGGAACATTTCATCGAGAACACTCACGAAATCGAAGCTGAGGGCGTCATCGCAGATCAATGAAACCCTGGGATGATCTTTGAGGCGATCCACCAGCAGACGATGGAGCCCAGGATCCCGCTCAATAGCCATCAGCCAGCCCGCCCGTTCAGCGAGACCCTCGGTCAGAACACCCGTACCGGGACCGATCTCTACCACGAGGTCGTGCGGTTCCACCTCTGCCGCGCGAAGGATCAGATCGCGGACCGTAGGGGCGATGAGAAAACTTTGCCCGAGGCCTCGTTTCGGCAGCAGATGATATTGGCGAAGTAGCGCACGGGTCTCGTGCCCAAGAGATGGCGGCCGATTTGAGTGGCTAGTCCCGCTAGTAAGGTAGGGGCGGGGTTTATTTCCGCCTGAAAAACGGGAGGGCATAAAGCTCTCCCCTACGAACGCGTCGTCATTGCTGTGGTAACGCGGGCGCCCAGATCGAACTGTCCAAGATAGCGTCCTTCAATTCTGACATAGCATCGGACATCGCGGCGAGCGCGGTGTTCAGGAAGCTCGTGCGGGGCTTACGGTTACCCGGATCCTGGACGAAGGTCATGCCGATCCGTTTCGCGGCCAGCGGAGTCACGTCAGAACCCGGAAAATCCGCGATGAGGCGCTGAAAAGCAGCCTTGGCCAGCTCCTTCTGCTCGAGTTCCCAGAGCGACTCTCCAAGATAGTAAAGTGCCTGGTCGTTGTACTCGGATCCCGGGTACTCCTTCAGGACAGACTCGAACCGCGAGATGGCGGCGCCATATGCCGCGCGGTGAAAGTAAAACTTGCCGACGAATAGCTCCCTATGGGCCAGTCGCCGCTGGCTCTCTGCCAACATGGCCTGCGCGTCTGGTGCGAACTGGGAGCTACGGAATTCGCTGATCAGGGTCCGAAACTCTCTCACCGCCTTTCTGGTCATCGTCTGATCACGGTCTACCTTCTCTATCTGGCGGAAGTAAGAAAGTGCCGTGTAATACTGGGCTTCATCAAGCTGCTCATGTTGTGGGAACAGTTCAATGAACCGTTGGTACTCGGCGCGTGCCTCATCGTACCTATTCTCATCGAAGTAGGCACGACCAACGCTCAGACGAGCCGTAGGAACCAATTCGCTTTCAGGAAATTGGTTGATCAGGCGTTGTAGGTGTTTGCGCCCATCAGCATACTCCTTCAGGGCGATGGCCGCCTCGGCCTGGCTCATCAACTCCCGATCCGATCCGGCTGGTGTCTCGGCCTGCTTCGGTGAAAAGAGGTCGAGAGCAGCGCACCCCGAGACCGATAGTAGGAGAATAAGGCAACCTGCCACGAGTAGCTGGCGCCGCAAATAGGACCTCATATCGAGCATCTCCGAGCAGTTGGAGAAAAACTCGCTTCTCGCGACATGAAGCGAACAAAAGACTGTCGAGCAGCGATCGAATTGCAGATGTCGGATTACCAAACGGCAAAACAAAGGCAGAAAGAGGCGTCGTCAATCCGCAATGGGTTTGGCGATCAGGCTGATTCGGCCTTTTTCTTATAGAGGATGATGGGCGGTTTCCGCTCGACCACGGTCTCACGGTTGACGATACACTCCGCAATTCCCGACTGTGAGGGGACCTCATACATGATGTCGAGCATGATCTCTTCAAGGATCGCCCGGAGGCCACGGGCACCGGTCTGCCGTCTGGCCGCCTCCTGAGCCACAGCGCTGATCGCCTCGTCGGTAAGGGTCAATTTCACGTGTTCGAAATCGAAGAACCTCTGATACTGTCGCAAGAGGGCGTTCTTTGGCTCTACGAGGATCCGCACCAGCGCCTTCTCGTCAAGCTCGTGTACGACCGCAACTACCGGCAGTCGTCCCACTAACTCGGGAATGAGGCCATACCGAAGCAGGTCTTCCGGTTGGGAATTGGACAGTAACTCACTGATCCGCCTTCCTCGCTTTTCCTGGATCTTGGCGCCGAATCCCATCGACTTCTGACCAGTCCGACGTTCAATAATCTTCTCTAGCCCAACGAATGCCCCGCCGCAGATAAACAGGATGTTAGTGGTGTCAACCTGCAGGTACTCCTGTTGGGGATGCTTGCGCCCGCCTTGCGGAGGGACATTGGCTACGGTTCCCTCAAGGATCTTCAGGAGGGCTTGCTGGACGCCCTCCCCGGAGACGTCCCGCGTGATGGAAGGATTTTCGGACTTGCGCGCGATCTTGTCGATCTCGTCGATGTAGATGATTCCGCGCTCTGCCCGCTCTACATCGTAGTCTGCCACCTGCAAGAGTCGAAGGATAATGTTCTCTACGTCCTCCCCGACATATCCTGCTTCAGTGAGGGTGGTGGCATCGGCGATGGTGAACGGCACGTCCAGGATCTTAGCAAGGGTTTGCGCCAGCAGGGTCTTGCCGCATCCGGTTGGACCAATGAGGAGAATATTTGACTTGGTCAGTTCGACGTCGTCAAAGGTCATCCGAGCGTTGATACGCTTATAGTGGTTGTGGACGGCGACCGCCAGGCTCTTCTTGGCCCGGTCCTGGCCAATGACATACTGGTCCAGGACCGCCTTAATCTCGGCCGGCTTGGGGAGCTCGCTGCAACCCTTGCCCTTTTCCTCTTCCCATTCCTCAGCGATGATGTCGTTGCAGAGCTCGATGCACTCATCGCAGATGTAGACTGTGGGACCGGCGATCAGCTTTCGCACGTCGTCCTGACTTTTTCCGCAAAAGGAGCAGGTGAGCTTTCCCCCGCCTTTCACCGCTTTGGCCATCTACCCCTCCCCATAGCGTAGCGTATCCAACGCTTCTTTACACAATCCGTTCGCCCTGAGCTTGTCGAAGGGTGAAGTACTTCAATGGGTTCCGTTCATGGGTTCGACAAGCCTGTCCTGAGCCCAGTCGAAGGGCTCACCACGAACGGACTGTAAAGGCATTTGTGAGGCGCAACTCTGGACAAGTTGGTTCAACATCTGGATCATCCATGGTGCTGGGGCTGTAGCGTTAATGGAAGGCCCTCGCGCGAGTGGATCACCTCGTCAATCAGGCCGTATTCCTTGGCCTCCTCAGGTGACATGAAAAAGTCACGGTCGCTGTCTTTCTCAATCCGCTCCAGCGGCTGGCCGGTGTGACTGGCGATGATCCGATCCAGTTCCTGTCGCATCCGAAGGATCTCTTTCGCCTGGATCTGGATGTCGGATGCCTGCCCCTGGGCTCCCCCATGGGGCTGGTGGATCATGATCCGCGCGTGGGGGAGGGCATAGCGCTTCCCCTTGGCGCCGGCCGTCAAAAGGAGCGCGGCGCCACTGGCCGCTTGGCCCATGCAGATTGTCTCGATGGCAGGCTTGATATACTGCATGGTGTCATAGATAGCGAGTGAGGCAGTCACCGACCCGCCTGGTGAGTTGATATAGATATGGATGTCTTTGTCAGGGTCTTCGGCTTCCAGAAAGAGGAGCTGGGCGATCACCAGATTTGCATCAGCGTCATCTATCGGGGTACCGATGAACAGGATCCGGTCCTTCAAGAGACGAGAGAAAATATCGTAGGCTCGCTCACCCCGGCTGGTCTGTTCCACTACCATTGGAATCAGTTGCATTGCGTGATACTCCCTTTGCGTGACGCTCAGGCGAGGGTCACAAGATTGACCCCTTCTACCACTTTGGCCCGCTCGTACAGAAGATCAAGCGCCTTGCGCTCCAGCACTTGCATTCGAATGGTCTCAATTCGCCCCTCCCGCTCTAGCAACTTGCGGAAGGCCTCCGGCTTCTGGTTCAAGGCGGCGGCGGTCAATTCGATCTCGCTCTGCAATTCCTCCTCCGACACGGCAAGCGCTTCCTGCTTCGCCACCGCCTCCAGCAAGAGGGAGTTTCGTACCCGTTTTAAGGCAAGATCTTTCGCCCTGGTCCGCGTCGCCTCGTCTTCGCTCCGAATAGGGGTTGCCCTATGCCCGCCGCCGTCACGTCTCAGATCAGCGAGGATTGCCTCGACCTCCGCATCAACCAGCGACTCCGGAGAATCGAAGGGGTGGGCAGCACGCAACTTTTCAAGGATCTGACTCTTCAGACGCCCCACATGCTCCAGCTCCTTGTGCGCCAGCAGATCCTGCCTCACCTTCTCCCTGAGCTCACTAACATCCTCGCAAGCACTCGCCGACCTGGCGAAATCATTATCCAGAGGCGGCACCTGTTTCTTCTTAACCTCTTTGACGGTGACTCTGAAGAGTACCCGCTTCCCAGCCAGCTCCCGTCGCCCATAATCGTTTGGGAATTCCAAGGAGAACTCCTTGGTCTCCCCTTTCTTGAGACCATGGAGTTGGGCCTCAAACTCAGGGAGGAACTGGTGGGCGCCGAGAAGGATAGAGGCATTTTGGCCACTCACGCCCTTGAGCGGTTTACCGCCGGCAAAGCCTTCGTAGTCGACCACCAGGAGGTCTTCCTGCAGGGCGGGCCAGCCATCCATCGGTACATACTCTGCCGCTCGATCCCGAAGGTACTCCAGTGCCCGATCCACCTCCGCGTCCGTTGCCTCGACCTTCTCCTTGTGGACCTCAACCCCCGTGTACCCCGAAAGCTGCAGTTCAGGCTTTACGTCGAAAGTAGCCCGGTAGCTGAAAGGCTCCCCCTCCTCGCAGACCACCTCGTCCAGGCTGGGCTCGCATACAGGATTCAGATTGGCCTCCTTGAGCGCTTGACTATAGCTTTCCGGGACGAGTTCCTGAAGGGCCTCCCGCTTCGCCTCCTCCTTGAAGCGCGAACGCAAGACGTCCCGCGGAATCTTGCCGGGGCGGAAGCCTGGCAGGCGAGCCTTTTTAGCGAGGTGCAGGTATACCACCTCCAGCTTCTCCAGGAGGCTTTGAGGGGGCAATTCAATTCGAAGCGCGCGTTTGGTACTGCTGATCTCTTCGATATCTACTTTCATGGGCACCTTGGAATTACAGGCCAGTTTCATGGTGCGAGAGGGGGGACTTGAACCCCCATCCGCCAAAGGCGGACTGGATCCTAAGTCCAGCGCGTCTGCCATTCCGCCACTCTCGCTTGAGCCTCCGAGCAGGAACCAGTAAAACTATACCATACGGTCAAGCCTCTGTCCACAAAACTGCCCTCCGGGTGAGAGTGGTCCGACTGGCCGCCAGTGTTTCTCGCAATATTTCTTGCACTAGTCAATCTCAACAATTCGGTTCTTCCGGCATGAGCGTGGATACGAGAGATCTCAACATCACGTCTGGAGAAGAGGGTAGCTATGTTCCTTCCTCCCACCCAGAGGCTACCGGGGGGAGGTCCACAAGGGGTGTCCCTTCCCCTCCCCATGAGAGTCTGCCCCGGACTCGATCCGGGGGGGAAGATGCCTTTTCGTTTGCCGTGGTGCGGCAGCGCCTCATGGAGTGTCCCTTGCGAAGAGATAGAGATAGCGGGCCACATCCTTCCAGGTAGTCCCTGTACGCAAACGCCTATTCGCCGAAAGCGGCGAACGGTCTGTTCATCACAACCTCAGGTCTGTGAGCCAACATACGTAACACAGTTTTGACGTGTTCATTAACCAGTGTTTCGCCCGAGAGGGGCTTCGATGCGAAGGCCCCGGCAAGGGCCAGCCATTTCTGCAGGCCGATCAGGTAGTCGCGGGTTACGGTCTGGCCGGATTTAAATTCGATAGGCCACAGCGGCACACTCAAGCCGCCTCGCGGGGCTTTACTTGGCGCTCAATAGTATCACCGGATGCTAACTCTGAAACCCGCAAATCATATGCGGTTTGCAGGTTCAACCAGGATTGGGCGTCCGTCCCGAAATAGCGGGCGAGGCGCAAGGCTGTGTCCCCCGTGATACCACGTTTTTGCCTGACGATCTCGTTGATGCGGGCAGGAGTAACGCCCAGTGCCCGCGCCAGTCCATTCGCAGAGATTCCAAGCGGCACCATATACTCTTCATGCAGAATCTCTCCTGGGTGGATTGGCCGCATACGGTTCTTTGTCATACCAACGCCTCCTTAGTGATAGTCCACAATCTCAACATCACACGCATCTCCTTCAGCCCAGCGGAAACATACTCGCCATTGATCGTTGATGCGGATGCTCCACTGACCAATGCGGTCGCCTTTCAGGGCCTTCAGCCGGTTGCCTGGGGGCGAGCGCAAAAAATCCAGCGTGGCTGCGGCATGCAACATCGCGAGTTTGCGCTCAGCCACTTGCCGGATGGCCTGCCAGCGGCGTGGGCAACGACCCTCGAACAACGCTTGCGCGTCTTGATTGCGGAAGGTCTTTATCATGGACTTTACTGTATATCGATCCACGATATAGTGCAAGCTCAAACTTGGGCTGGATGGGCGCGTGAGTGTCACCTGCGGACATCGTGCATGGCATATGGCCCCCCTCCCCCCCACCTGTATCCTCCCCCTCGGAGGGGGGAGGAGTCCACAAGAGGCGTCACTTCCGCTGGCAGGCCATGGTACCCATGGAAAACCCGGAAGAACCAAAAATTCGATATTGGTGGGCCGGTGATATCAGTCCTGGGAGAAAATCCTCGGCAGGCGAGGGGAGAGGACCGTGAGGATCTCATACGGGATAGTCCCCAGGCGCTCTGCCCACTCCGCGACCGAGATACGCTCGTCCCCGTCCTGCCCAAGCAGCGTGGTGATCTCTCCCTCGAACGTATCCGGCATATCGGTGACATCGATCAGACATTGGTCCATCGTGATCGTTCCCACCTGCCGAGCCCGCCGACCGCGAACCAGGAAGTCGATCCTGTTTGAGAGGGCGCGGGGGATACCATCGCCATAGCCGATGGACACGGTGGCCAGTCGCGTCGGGCGTCCCGTTCGAAAGGTGTGACCGTAACTGACCCCGGTCCCTGGTGGAACCGTCTTGATGAAGACGATCCTTGCTTTGACAGAGAGGGCGGGGTGAAGGACCACAACTTCCTGAAGGTGAGAGGCTGGGTACAGGCCATACTGAGCCAACCCGATTCGGACCAGATCGAAGTGGGTCTCTGGGAGCGCTAATGTAGCGGCAGAGTTGGCCAGGTGCGCCAATGGAGGCCTGGTCCCCTGCTTCTCCAGCATGGCTACCAGCCTGGCAAATCGCTCGAATTGCTGGGCGGTCGTGACGGGATCTGCTGCATCCGCCGTGGCCAGATGACTGTAGAGACTGGCGACAGTGACATTGGGCAAGAGTCTGATGGTGTTGAGGAGATCCTGAGCCTCCTGCCAGGCTACTCCCAGACGGGACATGCCGGTATCGACCTTCAGGTGAATCTGGATCGGCCCCAGACCCGCCTCGGAGAACCGACGGGCATGATCGAGGCTACAGACGGTAGGCTGCAGCCGATGCTCGGCAACTGCCTCGATTTCCTTTTTACAGATCGTGGGACCGAAGAGGAGAATCGGCGCCTCAATCCCAGCCTGCCTCAACTGGATCCCCTCTTCAAGCGTGGCCACCGCAAGCCACGAGGCACCGGCCGAGAGCGCCGTCCGGGCGACCGCAACGGCGCCATGGCCGTAGCCATCAGCCTTGACGACCGACATGAACTGCGTCGACGGTCTCAGCAGCCGTCGGATCGCCTGCACATTTCGTCGGATCGCCCCGAGATCGACCTCTACCCAGGCGCGGCGGGTAGAGGGAACCCGATCGGCTGCCCAGCCGAGACCCTGATGGTTGCTCATTGATTCCTATTCTCAGCTCTGAAGGTCAAACTACCTCAATCATGCATTCCCGCTATCATGCATGACCAGGAGGTTAAGCCTGTCATCGAGCGGTAGTCAGGCAGCGTCCGGTACGCCATCGAAGAATTCGACCAGACCAGTCTCGAGCGAGTACTCAGCGCCAACGACAAGCAGGCCATCATTGAGGATCAGTTTCTCGAGAAGTTCAGAGCCGTGTCGCAGGTGGTTAGCAGAGGCGAGGACGTTAGCGCGAACTGCATCTCGAATAAGGTCGTTCGCATCGCGCTGGGGTTCAGCACTGAGGAGGCCCTCGACTGACGGGCGGATATGATCGATGATGGAGTGCAGATTGCGGGACTGGACCGTCATAGGTTGCCTCAGTGCCTCTAATGTGGCCAGAATAGCGCCGCACTGGGAATGGCCAAGTACAACCACTAGACGTGTTCCGCAGTAGGCAGCGGCATACTCAACGCTCCCGACTAGGCACGGAGCGACAATGTTACCAGCAACCCGGATGACGAAGAGATCGCCGAGCCCCTGGTCGAACACGATTTCTGCTGGAACACGTGAATCTGAACAGCCAAGAATGATTGCGACAGGCTGCTGGCCTGTGAGGAGCTCACCGCGTCTGGTCTGGCTCAGAAGCGTGTCGAAGCTCTGCACGTTCGAGGTGAAACGGCGGTTTCCTTCACGAAGACGTTTGAGTGCTTCCCGTGCGGAGATCATCTGATCTTAAGGCCAGCTCTTGTAGCTTAGAATATCTATCGGAGTATTCAGCCCAGAAACTTTCGAATCCAGGCTGCCCGGAGGATGAGATCGCCGAGGTCCTTGACACTCCCCTCTCCAACCCGCTTGATAATCGTCGTAGTGACCTCACGGTGGGCATGATTCGGGGAGAGGGGGAGGCCGAGGAGTCGGATGGTCCTTTGTATCTCCCCTGCTTCAGCGGGAGGGAGGAGGGTGAGCGCCTCCTCGTTCAGATACTGAAGGGCATCTCCGAGGTCGGCCTCGAACCCCGGGTCGACCTCCCGAAGAAGGGCCAGATCCTCCTGACCAAGACAGGAGAGGCCGAGGATCTCGGGGGGAAGGCCTAAGGAGTAAAGGGCGGCACAGAAGGAGATGGCCCGGGGGAGCGAGACCCCGCCGATGCTCCGGCTGTAGCCGAAAAGACCGATATGGAGTTTCCGCATCCGCCGCCTGGGAACGGCGGGGGCTACGTTATTCATAAGGGGCGCTATCGCTCTTACTTGACGCTGGTAGCAAGCGGAGATCCGCTCAATCAGATCGATGACCTTCCCCTCCGGCTCCACCGGCCGGGCACTCTTTCTAGGTGCGTTCTTGAGAGTCTCGATGGCCTGGATGATCGCAGGAGCCGGATGGTCGTATTTAAAGGCCGACTGGATTGTGAACGTCTGCACGCTTGGGTGCTCAGCAAGGTGTCGTTCCACTGTATCGGGTCGGAAATTGCCACGAAACGGGGCGCTTCCGGCCCCAAGGATCGGATAGATGGGGATCCCCCGCTCCTGCTCCAGCCTTTCCAGACGGCTCAAGGCTACCTTTACCAGGAGGCTAGCCGCCAGGCTTCCATAGTTCAAGGCGGGATCGGAACGAGCTAAGAAGACGCGCTGGTACGAGAGGTCTTTGTCTTGAAGGTACGTGCGGACGATGGCATCGGCTCGAAGCAGCGACTCCTTATCCTCGATCAAAGGGATGATCTGGATCGTGGTGGGGTGGAACTCTCCAATCCATTCTTTGAGAGAGATATCACCGGGGGTAAGAACCGCCGACCCCTTCCCCGTGACGAAGACCTGATAGTACCGGAGTACACGGTTCAGCTCCTCCGCCGAGGTGGTCATGGGAAGGATGACCTCGAAGATGGGGGCTACATCCTCCCCGTAGAAGAGGCGGGCCACATCGTAAGCTCTGGGGATTCCGTGGAGGACTTCGAGGAGGATCTTCCCCTGTGCCTTTTCCACGGCAGGGTTCGGAACTCGTAAGGTCAGGAACATCTCCCGTCCTAAGGGAAACTCCCGGAAGAACCCCTCGTAGGTCGTCAAGAGCTTCTCGACGACGAACTCATCGACCTCCTTCCCCTCGAAGTCCCACATCTGCTCATCACAGCCTAAATGGGAGAAGGCGTAGTAGGCCTCCCGGATCTCGTCCATCCCCTCCATCACAGGCCCTTGGGCGAAGAAGGGGACGGTTACGTTGTCCGGATGCTGGGTGCTCATACAGCGGGGGATACGGCGATGGGTCTCGATATCGATCATCGCTCTACTTTCGATCTGTTTTCTGATCGGATTCCGGCTGAACATCCATGAATACGCGGCTGGCAAGGATATCTTCAGCCTCGATGGTCACCAGATCTTTTTTCGTGAGTGTGTTTCTATGTTGTGCGAACAAGCGGTTGGCCTGGCGCAGGCGAGCCCGATCAAGGGCATTCCGCACACTACGGGCATTAGCGAAGTTGGGCATTTGCATGCGCTTGAGAAGATACGCATGAAAGACCTTTTCAGCTTCTGGGCTGAAACGGTATTGCTGTTCTTCCAACATCAGTTTGGCAATCGCTATGAGTTCTTCCGCTGAGTAATCCGGAAAATCCAAGTGATGTGCGACACGGGAGGACATCCCTGGATTGCCTTGGAAGAATGTTTGCATGCGGTCCCTGTAACCGGCCAGGATGACGACGAGATCCTCCCGCTGATTTTCCATGACCTGGAGTAAGATCTCGATGGACTCCTGGCCGTAGTCACGCTCGTTCTCCGAACGGTAGAGATAATAGGCTTCGTCGATAAACAGTACGCCGCCCATGGCTCTCTTCAAGACCTCTTTGGTCTTCGGCGCGGTATGCCCGATGTATTGGCCGACGAGATCATCGCGTGTCACCGCCGCCAAATGGCCCTTACGGACGTAACCGAGGCGGTGCAGAATCTCGGCCATCCGCATCGCTACGGTGGTCTTCCCCGTACCGGGATTACCGGTAAAGCACATATGGAGGCTGGGCGGTCCTGACATGAGCCCCAAGCCTTTCCGCACCCTGTCAATCAGCAACAAGGCCGCTATTTCTCTAATCCGCGTCTTGATCGGCGTCAGGCCTATCAGTTCCCGGTCGAGCTTATCAAGGACCTCCTGAACCTGGGAATCGCGAACGATACCTTCAAGATCCACCGGCGTATCGTCGGGAATTCTTGACAAGGCCTTCTCTTCAGGGGTTTGTTCAACTTCCGTTTCACTCATTGACTTCCTCACTCCACCTGGCGGTCCTCACAACTATTGCTCGGAACCGCATAGCGTGGGGAGGGAGAGGGGGGGTGAACCCCCCTCTCCCTCCCATAATGTCCGATAACGTGCTCAGTCCGTATACCGCTTGCCCTCCGGCTTGTCGGTGGCATAGCTGTGTAGGGTGTAGCTGATGGTTCGGCCCTTCACCTCCTGGCGCACAAGGCTAAAGCCGGGCTCATTAGTCGGCCGGTGAACGATGAAAGACATACGGATAGTTTCCCAGCCTTTTGTATGGTCGAAGGCGTTCACCTTGATGTAGTGGTTGGGATAGGCCTTGCGGCAAGCATTGATCTCGTACACAATCCCAGCCGGGTCTTCCAGGTCGAACATCGGCAAGCCCCACATCTCCCAGAAGGTATTGCGGGGATGCGGGTCATCCGTAAACTCGACACTGACGGCCCATTTATTTTTCAACGCATACTCCACCTGCTTTCTGATCTGTTCATCGGTCAGATCAGCCAGGAACGAGAAGGCACCCTGAGTGATTCGCATAATGCTTCCTCCCTTTTCACCTACGTGGCCGTTGTTGTCGGAACAAAGTCTGCGGTATCGGTCGAGGCATAGTTGAAGGTAATATCCTTCCACACTTCCAGCGCCGTCCGCAATGGCGAACACCACCGTGCGGCATTCGCCAGGATCTCCTCACCTTCATTCAAATAATCGCGGCCTTCGTTGCGCGCCTGAACCATCGCTTCCAAGGCCACCCGGTTGGCCGTCGCGCCCGCCGCGATGCCGGTCGGATGGCCGATGGTCCCGCCGCCGAACTGGAGCACCACGTCTTCCCCAAAGTAGTGGAGCAACTGGTGCATCTGCCCGGCGTGGATGCCGCCTGAGGCGACCGGCATGACCTTGCGTAGCGCCGCCCAGTCCTGATCAAAGAACAGACCATTTTGCAGATTCAGCGGGGTATGGGTTTCCCGCAGGGTATCGTAAAATCCTTTGACCATAAACGGGTCGCCTTCGAGCTTGCCGATGACGGTTCCGGCGTGAATATGATCTACCCCCGCCATACGCATCCATTTACAGATTACGCGGAAGTTGACACCGTGATTCTTCTGACGGGTATAGGTCGAATGGCCTGCCCGGTGCAGGTGCAGCATCATATCGTTTTTCCGCGCCCACTTGGATATCGACTGGATCGCAGTGTAACCGATTACCAGATCGATCATAATGATGACGCTGCCCAAATCCTTGGCGAATTCGGCGCGCTCATACATGTCCTCCATGGTGGCGGCTGAGATATTGAGGTAATGCCCCTTCACCTCGCCGCTGGCGGCCGAGGCGCGGTTCACCCCTTCCATTGCAAAGAGGAAGCGATCGCGCCAGTGCATAAACGCCTGCGAGTTGATGTTTTCGTCGTCCTTGGTGAAGTCGAGGCCGCCTTTGAGCGCCTCATACACGACGCGGCCGTAGTTTTTACCGGAGAGCCCCAGCTTCGGTTTGATGGTGGCGCCCAGCAGCGGGCGACCGAACTTATCCAGGCGCTCGCGCTCCACGACGATCCCGGTGGGCGGACCCTGAAAGGTCTTGAGGTAGGCCACAGGGAACCGCATGTCTTCCAGGCGCAGCGCCTTGAGCGGCTTGAAGCCGAACACATTGCCGATAATAGACGCGCTCACGTTGACGATCGAGCCATCTTCAAACAGGTCCAAATCGTAGGCGATGTAGGCGAAATACTGACCTGGACTCCCCGGTACAGGATCGAGCCTGTACGCCTTACCGCGATAGGCATCGTGATCCGTGAGACGGTCGGTCCACACCACTGTCCAGGTGGCAGTCGACGATTCGCCCGCCACAGCCGCGGCCGCCTCATCCGCATCTACCCCTTCCTGGGGGGTGATACGGAACACCGCAATGATGTCGGTATCCTTCGGCACATATTCCGGCCGCCAATACCCCATCTGCTTGTAAGGGACCACACCCCCCGCTTTGTACCGGTCTTTTGGATCCTTACTGGTTCCTGCCTTAGCTGCTCCTGCCATGGTTCCCTCCCTTCAGTCTGCGTGTTTACTCTGTTCTACTGTCCCGTTGTTTTATTCTCGTCGAGGGTCGATACCCCGCGGCTTGCCGCGAGTTCGTCATACCGGCGGAAGCCGGTATCCAGAGGGCCCGACTGGATTCCGTGTCAAGCACGGAATGACGGGCCAGAACAGAAGACGATACCCCGCGGCTTGCTGCGGGGTAGTTCATTCCCCTGGAGATCTCGGATGATTCACCTCTTGCCTTCACTCTTCGGTGAGTCTGATCGGATCCTGTCTCATTCCTATTCGTGGCCTTAAGTTATCAGTTCTTAGCATAAGGTCAAATAGAAAATTATGGAACTTATCATAAGGTTTCCTTTATGGCGCACTATGACGCTTCACGAGCGGCACATCTTCTCCGCTGTCGTGAACACCCGGCGTCTGAAGCGCTTCTTGACATCCGGATATCCGACATAGTAATAATATCTGCGATAAATAGACCTGTAACCTTTAAGAGGGGACTGGGGGGTCTTTCATCATTCTATGAATCAAGAATCGCATACTCACAATCAACAGCTACATTCTAATGCCCCTGGCGCGCTGGGGGCTCAGCCGTCCATGGCTAGCATGGCTCTAGATTTCATCAGGGACGGCGATATAGTCGGTCTGGGGACCGGGCGGGCTGCGACCGCATTTGTCCGCGCCCTGGGCCAAGCGGTGAAGGCAGGTCTTCGGGTTACGGCGGTTTCGACTTCGCAGGTCACGGCTGCGTTGGCTACGCAGCTTGGGATACCGCTGGCTACGCTCGATGAGGTGTCACATATCGACGTCACATTTGATGGCGCGGATGAGGTCGATCCTCGGCTCGACCTTATCAAGGGCTACGGCGGCGCGCTGGTTCGCGAGAAGATTGTGGCCGCCTCGTCACGACGGCTGATCATCCTGGTTGGGGCCGAAAAGCTGGTGCCGGTCCTGGGGAGCCGTGGCATCCTTCCCGTAGAGATCGTGCCGTTCGGGCTGCCCCTCTGCCGCCGCCGTCTCACAGAACTCGGATGCCGGCCGGCGGTGCGCGAGCATGACGGACAGCCGTTCGTGACCGATAACGGCAATTACATTCTTGACTGCAGCATCTCGCCTCTCTCTGATCCGGCCGCCTTCGAGCAGGCGATCCTTGGGGTCCCTGGGGTGGTCGGAACGGGGCTCTTCATCGGTATGGCTGACACGGTCCTGGTGCAGGACGGCGATACGGTCACAGTACAACAACGCAGAGACCCATGATGGGGGATCCGATGATCAGCAAAGGCATCACCCTTACCCGTCATCTTCTGGACGACCGGACACCGATAGAGGGCGACCTGGGCGCGCTTCTCATTAAGATAGGCACTGTCTCTAAACTGATTTCGCGGGAGGTGAATAGAGCGGCGCTGCACGGCAAATTGGGATATACCGGGGAGATAAACGTTCAGGGAGAGCAGATCGCCCAGCTTGATCTCTGGTCGAACGATGTGCTCGTGGATGCGCTAAAGGAGACCGGCCTCGTCTGTACGATGGTCTCAGAGGAGATGGAAGCGCCGTTACATGTCGACCGCAACTGCCTCCCCGGGAGTTATGTGGTCTGTTTCGATCCGGTCGATGGCTCGTCGAATATCGACATCAATGGGACAGTGGGAACGATCTTTTCGGTGCGGCACCGGCGTGGCCATGGGCGGGAACATATGGCGGCGGATATCTTGCGGAAAGGGACAGAGCAGGTGGCGGCCGGCTATGTGATGTATGGCCCCAGTACCATGTTCGTTTACGCCGCTGGTCATGCAGTGCATGGCTTTACATGGGATCATACGCTGGACGATTACGTCCTGACACACCCCGACATTCGGATTCCGCGACAGGGCAAGACGTACAGTGTGAACCATGGGAACTACCATCGCTGGTCCGAACCGACTCGCCGGGTGGTCGATTATCTGAGTACGCCGGACAAAGCGACAGGCCGCCCTTATTCGCTCCGCTACGTCGGGTCGATGGTGGCGGATCTGCACCGCACGCTGCTTGAAGGCGGGCTCTTTATGTACCCGGGCGAGGCCGGCGAGGGAAAGAATGCCAAAGGAAAGCTCCGACTTCTCTATGAGGTAGCACCAATGGCCTATATCGTGGAGCAGGCTGGGGGACGGGCCAGCACCGGCGATGAGCGGATCCTGGACATCGAGCCGTCGGAATATCACCAGCGCGTGCCAATAATCATCGGCAGCCCCGATGACGTGATCCTCGCCGAGGAGTTCTACCAAGGGAAGCGGTAACGCGCTCACCCTGCGCGCGGCCCGGGCCGGAACTTGACCTGCGGGCCGATTCGAAGAAGGCGATGCGCCTGAATACACGTACCCGTGAGATTCTCGGATGGTACAGTGGTGACAATCCGGGAAAGCTGACGAACTTGGCGCGCCTGTTGAACCATGGCTACCTTGGCGGCACAGGCCGACTGGTGATCTTGCCGGTGGATCAAGGTTTTGAACACGGTCCGGCGCGTAGCTTCGCGATCAATCCGCCTGCCTACCACCCGCACTACCACTTTGAGCTGGCGATTGAGGCGCGCTTGAGCGCCTACGCGGCGCCGCTTGGCTTCATCGAGGCAGGCGCGGCGGACTTCGCCGGCCAGATCCCTATGATCCTGAAGCTCAATAGCCACGACGTGCTGTACGACGATAAGGACCCGCTTTCGGCGGTGACGGCCAGCGTGAAAGATGCGCTGCGCCTGGGGTGTGTCGGCGTGGGCTTCACGATCTACCCCGGCTCGGCTCATTGCGCTACGATGTACCAGCAGTTCCGCGAGATCGCGGCTGAGGCCAAGGCGTCCGGCCTGATCGCCGTCTGCTGGTCGTACCCGCGCGGCACCGGTCTAAGCAAGGAGGGCGAGACGGCGATCGACGTGGTGGCCTACGCGGCACAGATCGCCGCGCAGCTTGGCGCCCACCTCATCAAGGTGAAGCTACCCACCGCCCACATCGAGCAGCCGGAGGCCAAGAAGGTCTACGAGAAGACCAAGGTACCGATCGGGACCTTGGCGGATCGCGTCCGGCATGTGGTCCAGAGCGCTTTCGATGGGCGACGGATGGTGATCTTCTCCGGCGGGGCGGCAAAGGAGGACGATAATGCCGTCCTGGATGAGATCCGGGCTATCCGCGATGGCGGTAGGTTCGGCACGATCATCGGCCGCAACTCGTTCCAGCGCCGCCGCTCCGACGCCATCGACCTGCTCACGAAGATCATGACGATCTACTCCGGGGAGATGCAGTAGGCACGTTGCGGGCACCCGCGTGCAGGGTCTGCATCGCTCATCTTATCGTCCTACCTTAGCCTGACGCGCTGAGCATCAGTGGCACCGGTCGCGGCGATCGAGCTTCCACAACCCAAGTATTCCAGAATCTACTGAATGCCCTTGTTCGGCCATAATGCCCGAATTCTTTTTTGTTCAAGGCTTCCCATATCTCGTCCACATATACCAACCGGGCAATGTGCACTACGCCTCGAGCAATCGCCGCTGCAGCAGCGACTGCATGTCACGACGACCATCAACAATCAGCAGAACGTACACGTTATTACCCATAACTCGGTAAATGATGCGGTAGGGTTTGAAGAAAACCTCGCGGTATTCCCGAATGCCCAGCGATAGCAGCTCTTTCGGATAGGCACCCCGCTCTGGGGATTCGGACAGTCTGGAGAAAGCTTTCTCAATCTGTTCCAATACGTAATCTGCTTTTTGAGGTACATCGTGCAGAGCGATATAGTCATAAATTTCGTCGAGATCACGCGCTGCGTCACTGGTCAGCAGAACCGCGAACGGCATCAGTGGGTACCGCGTCGCTCGCGCAGGCGTTTGAGTACATTCTCAGCGGGCTGGACCTTGCCTTCCTCGATCTGACGGGTTCCGAGTGCCAGGATTTTCAGGAGAGCCAACGTGTCTTGAGTTTGCTCGTAGCTTTTGATGCCCTGCATGACTACTTTGGCTTCGCCGTTCTGCGTGATGACCAGTGGCTCGCGCTGCTCGTCCAGACACCTTACGATTTCGGCGGCATGGGCTTTCAGATAACTGATAGGCTTGATCTGGCTGGACAGTTTCATAATGGTACCTCCATTACTTGAGTATGACTGAATATAGTCCATAAACAGGTCAACTGTCAAGATTGATGGTGGTTTGCGCGACGACTTCGTCGATTATGGCTCTTAGTTCGTCATCTGTCAGTTGGACAACTTTGGTAGCCATTGCATTCTCCTCGGCACGGGGGATCGCTTCTGAGCATTATACTCTTCTGCTGACAGTGGTGGAACTGCTTGCAGGTACTAACCGTCGGCGCTCCGACGCCATCGACCTGCTTACGAAGATCATGAAGATCTACTCCGGGGAAATGCAGTGGGCGCGCTGAGGGTACCCGCACGCGGGGTCAAGCTGAGGTCATCTTATCGGCCTACCTTAGCCTAATGACAAAGCTCATCCGCGCCGTTCTAACGGCGTCGACTGGAGCGACCTGTTGGACGATCTCATTTCTTGAAAAGGTCGCGGTGCGTGCCGGTCCGTTCAAGCCGAAGCGAGTCTTTATCTGCAGTGTAAATCAAGATCCAGTCGGCTTCAATGTGGCAGTCGCGCGACGGCTGCCACGGTCCGATGAGTGGATGGTCTCTGTGGTTTGCTGGAAGCGGAGTGCCCTCGGCCAGAAGCTCGACAACCTCCTGCAGCTTGTGCAGGTCTTCCCCTCGTTTCCGCATGCGCTTGATATCCCGGGAAAACTGCCTGGTCTGCGAGACCTTCTTCATTTCTCCCAATTCTTGAACATTGCTTCTAAAGACTCGTATTCCTGAACGTGTTCGCCGCGACGGCTCTTCTCCAGGGTAGACGCCGTCAGCTCGTTCGGAATCGCGACCGGGAAAGGCAATCCGCCACGGAGGGATATCTGCCGGTAGAAGATACGGATCGCCTCCGTGGGAGTAAGGCCAAGCTTGCGAAGGACCCCTTCGGCCTTTTGCTTTGTTTGCGGTTCAATACGCGCGTGGACGACTGCTGTTTTCATAATCCTATTGTGTCACATTCGCAACACAGATGCAAGATGTTTTGATCTCATCTCTATTTTCTCATTTTCGTCCAACGTTGAAGTCACCGGCCTGCGCGGCTTTTCGCGCAGGTCCGGTGGACTGCCGGGTTAGCCCTTTTGCTGTAGGCAGGCACGGATATGTTTCCGAAGACCTTCTTCAAACAACCGCTTGCCTCCAATTGAGTTCTCGTAGAAGAGCGTACGGAACGGAGAAACATCAAACGGTAGCTTGGTACCTTTTTCGGCGAGAAGAATCGTTGGCTTATTTAAGGCGTGTGCAAACCCAACCTCGTAAAACACATTCGCGTTGATTGGACTTATGTCGGCAATAATGATCTTTGACTCACGGATCGTTCGATTGATGTCCTGAATGATTAAGCCGGGGCCAGCTTCTTCATCGATTCGGGTTACGTCTACCTCCTCTTCGTCGCATACCTGCTTGATGACTTCGGAGTAGACATCGTTGTATGGCGCACTGAACTGCATTACTACAAAGGCACGAGGCTTGACCGGGCTCACCAGGAAGTTCTTGAACTCGATATTGGTTCGATCAACGCCGAACACGCCTACCTGACTTTGTGGAAGCACAAAAGGCAGCACAACTCGAAGAACCTCTACCCCGTCGCACTTCAAGGCAACAGTGGAACCACGCAATGATGCCTCAAGGCGATATGTTCGCTTTGCTTCGATTGCGTTTGCCGCGCCGGCTGTGGCATGAATAGTCCATCGTGTGTCGAAGTGGCGTATGGCGAATAGGTTTTGATACGTAAGACCCGCGTTTAGTGTGTATCGGTTTTGAGGATCGTAGAAGAGCACGACATCGGCACAACTGGTTGGCGAAACGTCATCAAATCGGACATCAACTGCAATTGACCCTTCTGAGAAGGTTCGGTTGCACAGGAAAAGACCGATTTCAGATCCTTCCTGTTCCTGCCCAGGAATGTCGATCTTTCCGCCTTTGAAGATGATGCTGTCTTTTCGCTGATCCATTCGGCCCATCACTGGCATCCATGCAATTGGCGTTTTCATCGAGTGACTCCCATAGGTCTGGAGGTGAAAGGGCTAACAGAGTCTTATGCCTCAAAAATAGCATCCCGCCGGCACGCCGCGCTGGGATGATATGCGTCTAAAAACCGCTTGACAACCAGTATGTTCCATGAAATCGCGACGCATAGCATTCTGGTGGGGGAGGGATGATATGCCTCAAACGACTCGACGGGGGGTGGCGCCGCTGAACCCGCAGCCGCGGTGGCCGGGGGGGGTACATCGCCGTGCTGCGGGAGGCCGGGGCACAGGAGAAAACCATCCCGTACTGCATGGCGTGGGTGCGAAGGTTTTTCGCGCGGCATCCGGGACGCAGGCGCAGGGACCTAGGACGGACGGAGATCGAGGTATTTCTTGCGGACATCGCACAACGCGGGGGTGTGTCCAACTGGCAGGTCCAGCAGGCTCGCGACGCCATGGAACTGTACTACGAGCAGTTGCGGGGCATCGCGCTGGCGCCGCGACTTGATGCAAGTGAGCTGAAAAGCGCTTCAGAGCCACCCTCCCCTCCAACCCCCACGCCTGTCGCTGAGTTGCGTAGTCGCAAGGATGCGCACAAAACATATGCGGCAGGCCGTAGGGATGTCAAGCGGAAACATGTTCTCCTGGCCATGGAGCCCGGCGCCGCGGTTGGCCCTGCCCCTCCGGCGCTTCGGACTGCCGAGGCTCCACCCTCGACAGGGGCGCCGACGGTGAAGACACACACGGCCGTCAATTGGCGGGCGTTGGATGCACGGGTGCGGGAATGCTTGCGGCTCGAACACTACGCCTACCGCACGGAACAGGCCTATGTGGCATGGATTCGCCGGTTCGTTGCTTTTCACCAGTGGCGGAAGCCTTCTCGTTTTGACAACGCAAAAGGGACCCACCGTGATAAAGCAAAAGGAACCCACCTCTGTTCAGTGATAGTCGGGCCTGTGGGAAGCATGGGAAAGCCGGAGGCTTTTCCATGCTGCGGTCGAAATCC